>CANAXK010000113.1 GCA_947365485.1 uncultured bacterium | reverse complement strand
GTTGTTTGAGATGGAGTAGTGCATGTCTTCGACCCCGCCCTGATAAATCAGGTCAACAATAAGTTTAAGCTCATGGCAGACTTCAAAATACGCCATATAAGGTGAATAACCTGCTTCAACAAGCGTGTCAAAAGCTGTTTTAATAAGTGCAGAGCATCCGCCGCAGAGTACAACCTGTTCTCCGAACAAATCTGTTTCTGTTTCTTCTTTGAAAGTGGTTTCGATGATTCCTGTGCGGCCGGAACCGATGGCAGAGGCGTAAGAAAGAGCAAGCTCTCTTGAATCACCTGCGCAATCTTTATACACAGCAACCAGTGACGGCACACCGCGTCCTGCTTTGTACTCGCTTCTTACAGTATGACCTGGTGCTTTTGGTGCAACCATGATTACGTTGACTCCTTCAGGCGGGTTAATGAAGTCGTAGTGGATGTTAAATCCGTGAGAGAACATCAGATATTGACCTTCTCTTAAGTTTGGCTGTATCTCATCTTTGTAAACCTGTGCCTGTATCTCGTCAGGGATAAGAATTTGAACAATGTCAGCCTGTTTCACTGCTTCTGAAACCGGCATGGTTGTAAGTCCGTAGTCTTTTGCTTTGATATCAGAGGCTCCGCCTTGTCTTAGGCCGAATATGACATCGCAGCCGGAATCCTTAAGGTTCAGCCCCTGACCATAGCCTTGTGAGCCAAAGCCGATAACGGCGATTTTTTTTGTTTTAATAAGGTCTTTATTAATATCTTTATCAAGGTAAATTTTTAGTTCACTCATAATTACACTCCTCTTTACACAGACAATTATACCACCAATATAAGAACTACCCACTCAGGCAATACAGAATCGCCCGGGCTGGTAATGGATTCAAAACCGCAGTTCGGGTTAAATATAATTATTAAATCTTTTTCATACTTCCAGCTATTCTTAATTCCAAGAGCCGATTAGGCTCTTTTTTTTTAATCGCCTCTTCTTTTAGAAGAGGCGATTTTAATATCTACAATCCTAACCTTCCGGCTTTTCTTCAACCAGACTAGTCTGTTCTCCAACTGCCATATCCTCAATAGTGCACCCGCCTGTAGGTTCTGATGAGTCATCATCCTTATCAGTGTTAACAATCTTGTTAACAGAAACAACCATGTCGTTGTCTGTAAGGTTCTGTGCTCTTACACCTGTTGCAGGTCTGCCCTGGCAAGAAATATCTCCGGCCTTGATTCTTGTTACTATGCCATTTGCTGTAACCATCATTATTTCGTCTTTTTCTTCAACGATTGTGAGCGCTACAAGCCTTGACATGTTTGACTTGAACTTGGTTGCAATAAGCCCGATTCCGCCTCTGTTCTGTGAGCGGAACTCTGAAAGCTTAGTACGCTTACCAAACCCGTCTGATGTTACTACAAGCAAGTCAGCATCGTAATTCCTTGGAACAATGTCGCACCCGATAATCGTATCAGCAGCACGAAGCTTCATTGAGTTAACCCCTCTGGCACTTCTGCCAAGCGGTCTCAAATCCTCTATCGGGAACCTGATTGCCATACCGCAAGATGTACCAATAATGATTTCATCATTCGGATTTGCAAGCTTAACCCAGTTCAACTTGTCGCCTTCTTCTAGTGAAATCGCAATGATACCGCTTCTTCTAATGCTTGAGAAGTTGTCAAGCTCGATTCTCTTTATGTAACCCTTTTGAGTCAGCATAATCAGATTCAAATCATGCGAGAAGCTGCTTACTGGCACAACCGCCGTGATTCTTTCTCCCTGCTCAATCGGAAGCACGTTCACAATTGGCAAGCCCTTAGACTGTCTACCGCCTTCAGGGAAGTCGTATACGTTCAGGCTGTATACAATACCCTTGGAAGAGAAGAACAATACCTTATCATGCATCATCGCTGTGAAGAAGTGCTGGATGTCATCATCATCCTTTGTCTTCATACCAGCTTTACCACGTGTTGCACGGTTCTGACGCTCAAATGTGTCTAGAGAAATTCTCTTCAAATACCCCTGATGAGTAATAAATACCGCCATTGGAGTGTTTGGAGTCAAGTCCTCAATTGTTACTTCGCCCTGATCCGGAACGATTTGAGTTTTTCTGTCGTCGCCGAACTTTTCTCTGTCCTCAATAAGCTCACCCTTGATGATGTCAAGAACTTTCTGCCTGTCAGCAAGGATTCCTTCGTATTCAGTAATCTTCTTGAGAAGCTCATCGTACTCATTCTTAATCTTGTCCTGCTCCAAGCCTGTCAATCTTCTTAACTGCATTTCAAGGATTGCGTTTGCCTGATCAATGTCAAGCCCGAACCTGCTCATCAAACCTGTTCTTGCATCGTCTGTAGTCTTTGATTTCTTGATAAGCTCAATAACTTCATCCAGAGAGCCTAAAGCAATCAATAAACCTGCTAAAATGTGAGCACGGATTTTTGCTTTCTTTAAGAAGTAAATCGTTCTTCTTGTAACGATTTCCACCCTGTGCTCTACAAACTCGTTCAACACTTCGTAAAGGTTGAGCAACCTAGGCTGCTTACCACAAAGTGTTACCATGTTTACGCCGAATGTTGTTGCAAGCGGTGTAAATTTGTATAAGTTGTTCTTGACAACTTCCGGCTTCGCGTCACGCTTAAGCTCAATAACGATACGCATACCGTCTCTGTCAGACTCGTCTCTGATGTCTGAAATACCGGTGATACGCTGCTCTTTAACCAAATCTGCAATCTTGAGAATCAACTGCGCTTTGTTAACCTGATACGGAATCTCTGTAACAATAATCGCTGTTCTTGTTTGTCTTCCTGCTCCGCCCGGGATTTCTTCAATTGTAGAAACCGCAGACATCTTGATTGAGCCCCTGCCTGTTTCGTAAGCCTGCTTGATGTCAGCCAGACCAACGATTGTTGCAGCTGTAGGGAAGTCCGGTCCCTTGATGTGCTCCATCAAACCTTCAATAGTGATTTGCGGGTTGTCAATAAGCGCGATTGTTCCGTCAACAACTTCACGTAAGTTGTGAGGCGGAATGTTTGTCGCCATACCAACCGCAATACCGGCAGAACCGTTCAAAAGCAGCATTGGCAGCCTTACAGGAAGAACAGAAGGCTCTTCTAACGAACCGTCAAAGTTAGGCTCAAAATCAACTGTTTCGCAGTCAATATCTGCGAGCATTGAAGTTGTAATCTTGTGCATACGTGCTTCTGTATAACGCATTGCTGCTGCGCCGTCACCGTCAACAGAACCGAAGTTACCATGCCCGTCAACAACAAGGTATCTTGTGTTAAAATCCTGTGCCAGACGAACAAGTGCTTCATAAACAGAGCTGTCACCGTGCGGGTGGTATTTACCAAGTACTTCACCAACGATACGTGCGCATTTCTTGAAAGGCTTATCAGGTGTCATGCCCAATTCGTTCATTGCGTATAGAATACGTCTATGAACAGGCTTCAATCCGTCTCTAACATCCGGAAGCGCACGACCAACGATTACTGACATTGCGTAATCGATATAGCACTTCTTCATCTCTTCACGTATATTAACCGGTACGATTTTACCGTCTGAAAACATATTTTGTTGACTCAAAATCCTTCTCCTCAATCCCTTATATTTAATATAGTAACACAAAAAAGGTTTGTGTAAAGTAATTCAACACCCTAAAAGATGTTTATGATATTACTCGTATTTACTAAGTATATACGTCTTAAATCCGCTATTCATACAGTTTTAAGCTATGTAACAAATTTAAAAATTATGGTTCAAAAAAGGCAATTTTCAAAAAGAAAATGACTTTATATATATGTAAGACTCAGGTAAAGAAAAAAGACAGATTGAAAATAATCAAGAAGTCAAAAACCAAGATTCTTTTTATACTCTCTCTTAATATCCTCGTGTTTATTTAATGTTTGCCATTGTTTCAACGGCAAACTTTTTTTTATGTAGGCGCACCCAAATATAGGGTACATTTACCCCCCCCGGCAAACTTTTCTTTTTGTGCTGGCTTTATTTTATTTATAATAAACATTACGGCTGCTCCAGACAATGCTGCTATAGCATACCATTTTTTTGCAATATTGTTTTTATCTTTTTCTGCCCATTTATTAACCAGAAGAATAAGAGGTAAAATTAAAGCTCCTGCGACAGTTCTCAAAGCGACTTTCTTGTTATCATCTTTATCTCTGGTAACAATATTTGATAAGGCTAGAAGTCCTCCCACTGCAGCCATTCCCGTTGTGAATTTGAGGACATTTTTGTTCTTATAAGTCTTTTTGAAACCATCGTCATCTAGAATTGGTATAATTGGCAAAGTTATTGCACCAAGAGCAATACCAAGACCTATTTTATTCTTCGTTTGTTTTTGAGTCTCGGAGTTGTTAAAAAATGAAGTTGAGTTATGATAACTGGAAATTCGTATAATATCTTTCTACAAAGTATCTAAAAATTTCAATGCATAATCAAGTATTTTTTGTGCATATTTTTGAATTTTAGGTGGAATTTTTATTTTCTCGTTTTTATTTTCTTTTAAACCTGTTTCAACTATTTTTTGAGCTTCGGCTTGCATCTTTTGTTTACTTTTAAAAGATGTTTGTATATTTTCTATACTATTAATTTTTGCAACAATCATGTTTGGCTCCTATTTATTCATCTATAATTTCATCAACAATTTTATTTCTTGCTTTCCCCCATCCCCATAGAGTACCTATATATCCAATTGCAGCCCCAATACCGGCTCCAACAGGTCCAAGAACACTTCAAATAACAGCGCCTTTTGCGGCAACAGCAGTTGCAACGGTTTGTTTAACGGGTTGACAGACAATATTATCTACTGCCCCAACAGCTTGTTTTATAGCTCCTTTAGCATCGCCTTTTTCTACTTTTTCTAGCGTTCGTCCTACTTTATAGATAGGTAAACCTTCTGATACAAACTCTTTAAAGCCTTCTGAAATTATTTCTTCTTTTGTACCTTTAAAAGTATTCGGATAGGTTGTTCTATTAATCTTATTATAACTATAAATGGGTTGTACTAACATTTAAACCTCCTTTGAATTAAAATAAATCATCAAGAAAATCTAGAATAGAATCTATAATACTATCGCTTTCATCAGGAATATAATCATCAATATCAGATTCATTTCCTGTAAATGAGACCTTGTTGAAAAGATCATTTTTTTCAGTTTCGGTAATTTTTCCAGATTTAGCAGAATTTGATATAACCCTTCTAAAATCAACCTTTTCCCCATTGCTTAATCCTGGTTTAGAAGGAGCCGGGTGATAAGAACTTGGTATTGGTACTCCTAATTCTTTCATTTTTTTCAGAAGTCGAGCTAATGCCTCATCTCTATTTTGACCAACATAGTATGCTAATAGGGGAGTAGAAGCTACTGGTATCGTTGTAAGTTTGGTTTTACTCTTGTTGAAATAATTTACATTTTTTAGATTAGTTAATTGGGGAATAAAATTTGTTGTTAATTTTTGAATATTCAAGTTTACTTTAATGCTATTAAGTACCTCGTTTTAATTATATTTATATTTTATCTAAAGAACTGCTTTTGAACATAAATTTTTTTATAATTTTTGCAAATTGTAATATATTGGATAAAAAGGGTGTATTAAAGGGATATTTGATATATGTCAATTTAAAATTGTAACAAATTAG
>CANAXK010000112.1 GCA_947365485.1 uncultured bacterium | reverse complement strand
GAAGGCGAAACGCTTGTTACACTGGATGAAGTTGAAAGACAACTGACTCACGACACCGTTCTTATTGCGGCCAAAGAAAATCCGGTATGCTTAGGCGGTGTATTTGGTGGAGCAAACTCTGAAATCGATGACAACTCAAAAAATATCGCGCTTGAAGCAGCATACTTCACACCGCAGGCAAACAGAAAAAGTGCAAGAAGCGTGGGTTACCGTTCTGACGCTTGTGCAAGATTTGAACGCGGAGTTGATATTGAAGCTGTAAAACCAGGGCTTCTTAGAGCAATTGAGCTTTTAGAAAAGTATGCTGACGCTAAATTTGAAGGAATTGCAGAGACCGGAAACAACACGCTTGAGCCGGTTGAAATCACATTGAGATACGCTCAAATCAAGAGACTATTAGGCTGTGACATTGAGCCGGGCAAATGTCTTGTTATTCTTGAAAAACTCGGGTTCAAAATTCTTGGCAAAAACGACGCTGCTTGCAAGTTAAAAGTGCCTTCTTTCCGAGCAGGTGACGTAACAAGAGAGTGTGACTTAATCGAAGAAATCGCAAGAATCAACGGTTATGACAAGATTACTCCAACACTTCCAAACCGTTCTGGAGTTGCAGAAATTTCACATTCTGAACGCGTTATTTCCAGAGTTAGAGAACTTATGATGGGCGAAGGTTTGAACGAAATCCAGACATCATCTTTGATTGGCGAGCCTTTACTTAAGCAATTTAATGTTTCTTTCAACAAAGAAAAAGCTGTTTACGTACACAATCCGGCTTCAGAAGACTGCACAATGCTTAGACAGACTCTTATTGCAAGCATATTGCAGTGCATGAAATACAATTACGACAACGGTCAGAAGGATTTCTGGGCGTACGAAATCGGAAGAAGCTACGTGAAGGTTGCGGAAGCTGATGAGAAGAACACCGGAGTTAAGGAAACACAAATCCTTGCTGGTGTTATTACAGGCGATGTTCAGAACTCTATGTGGCAGCCAACGGGCGAGATTGATTTCTACACTGTAAAAGGCATTGTGGACAAAGTTCTTGATGATTTTGGTTTGACAAGACGTATCAAGTTTGAGCTTCTTGCTGATTCAGCGCTTGCTAGCACACACTCATGCCTGCACCCTTACAAGTCAGCAGCATTAACGCTTCTCGGCAAAAAGCCTGAGATTGTTGGTTATTACGGTGAAATCCATCCGGAATTGAAATCAAAATTGAAGCTTAACCAGAACGCATACTTGTTCAAGCTTGATTTAGATTTGTTCATCAACGCTATAAATGACAGTGTTGTGAAGTACAAAAAGCTTCCGCAGTTCCCGGAAGTTCAAAGAGACTTAGCAGTTATTGTTCCGACCACCACAACCTGGGATGAATTAGAAAAGGTTGTAAAAAAAGGTGTGGATAACAAAATCTTTAACGGCTGCGAAGTATTTGACGTTTATCAGGGAGAGCATGTTTCAGAAGGCTTCAAGTCAGTAGCGTTCAGGATAAAGATGCAGGATGCTAACTCAACAATGACAGACGAGGCAATTGAAACGCAGATGGCGAATGTAAGAGCAACGCTCAAAAAGGCCTTGCCGGAATTGTCGTTCAGAGAATAAAATATTGCAGGGTGGAGCAAGCTCCACCCGAACCAACAAAAGAGAGCTAATGAACAACTACCAGAAAGAATAGGGTAACGAAATCCTGTTCAAGCTTGACATATCCGAAGACCTTTTCGAAGTTGGAGATTTATTTGAGACTCTCAAAAAGCCGGACTATGTTTGGAGGTGTTACAGGCAGATTAAATCCATACTCGGGATGATTGGTTACTTCAAGCTGGACGAGAAGACGGGTTTGTGATGAGCAAAAATTATTTAGAAAGAACGCTGGAATTTCATAAAAAATATACAGAAGAGATTCTTCCCCTGTTTCAAAAAGAAGAGGAGCCATACAGAGCCTCGCAGGAAGAGGAATTAAAAGTATACAGAACAGTTGTTCTAATTGTACTTCTGATAATTTTTGCAGTTATTGTTCTGGTAACAAGAGGCTTTTTGCCAAAATCACCGGAATATGGATTTCTCCGGTATTTGTTCTGCGCACTTACCTCAATTCCGATTATGCTCACATTGGTTTTCGGATTTGATTGCTTTAATTTTAAGGCTGAAAAAGAGTACAAAACAAAACTGAAAGAAAATTACCTTGCAAGCATTCTGAATGTATTCGGCAACATCAAGTGGTACTCCAGTCAGAATGTGATAGACGATAGCGAGCTTGAAAGAAGCGGGCTGTTTCCGAAGTTTAACGAAAGACAGGTTGACGACGCCTACACTGGAAATTACAAAGGGGTTAACTTCAAGATTTCAGAAGAAAAAATCTTTATTCAGGAGGAAGACAAAAGAAACACAATCACTCCTGCATTAAGATTCCCGATGTTTAGAGGCTGCATACTAGTGTTTGATGTGAATAAAAAAGTGCACAACCGTACAATTGTTGCCACAAGAGGGAGCATGATAATCAAAAACTCGCATCTTTCGTTTTTTGTCCCATTTTTCTGTACAATCCCGTTTGCGCTTGTTTTTTTCTTTGCGCTTTATGACACTCTCGGAATCAAAGGCTTGGTTATTGATTCGGTGTTTGTCGCACTAACAGTAATATTTCTTGCTATCCAAACCAAATTACATACCGGCGAAAAAATGGATAAAATGCAACTCGAGGATTTGAAGTTTGGCGGAATGTTTGCCACATATTCTTCTGACCAGATTGAAGGCAGGTTCCTTATAACACCGGCGTTTATGGAGAGGCTTTTGAACCTCAAAACTGTTTTTGGAACAGAAAAACTCAAGTGCTCGTTCTATGACGACAAGCTCATGATTGCAATTGAGACAAAGCAAGACCTGTTTGAGATTGGCGATTTGCACATAAGCCTCAAAGACCCGCAGCAAATAAATGCCTTTTACAATGAGATTTCATCAATTTTGAGAATGGTTGAATATTTTAAACTGGATGAAAAAATAGGATTGTAGTTATTTTTATTAAGTGGTACAATATTGAATCCAGAGAGAAATATATTTAGCCCCTCTTAACAAAGGGAAAATCAGATGAGGTATTAAAATGAAAAAATTTTTAATAGTTATTTGCATGATGTTTTTACTTCCGGCGTTTGCTGATACAATGCCGTTTTATATGGAATCAATTCCCAAAACAGCAATCGGAGTCTATCAGACAGGCGAGCACATAATTCTGTATTCCCATCCTGACGCGAACTCTGATGTTGTTGCAAAGATGGACTTCACATACCTGCCAAACTGTATGCCGGACGGAGTTTTTGCAGTTCTTTTAAACGAAAAGAAGCTGGGCTTTTTATACGTATCTGATGTTGGCGACGATGGCTGGGTTCAGGTTATCTACGACAAACGCACAGGAGCAAAAGGCTGGGTTCTGACAGAAGACAGGCTGCAATTTTTGCCATGGCTTAGTTTTTACAACATGTACGGACGAAAATACGGATTAAGAATGTTCAAAAACGCGCCGGATGAAGCCGAAGTTTTGCGCTCCAAAAGCGAAGATGAGTCGCAAAACGTTGCCAAACTGAATTATGTCAAACAGATTAAACTCACTGCGGTGCGCGGGAACTGGGCGCTAGTCTCAGTTCTAGACATTGACAAGATTCCAAAGACCGGGTATCTAAGATGGCGCAGCAATGACGGAGTGATTTATGCCTTTCCGGATATTAAGTAGTAGACAAGTTGAAGGGTTGAAAAATGTTGATTTATTTAGTATTATAAACACAGATAAATATTTATAAGAAGAGGAAATTATTTAATGTTCGAACGTTTTACTGAAAAAGCGATTAAAGTTATTATGCTGGCTCAGGAAGAAGCCAGAAGACTTGGGCATAATTTTGTCGGCACAGAGCAGGTGCTTCTCGGGCTTATCGGAGAAGGCACAGGAATCGCCGCTAAAACACTCAAATCAATGGGAGTAAACCTCAAAGATGCAAGAGTTGAAGTTGAAAAAATTATCGGCAGAGGCTCCGGTTTTGTTGCTGTAGAAATCCCATTCACACCTAGAGCAAAGCGGGTTCTGGAGCTTTCGTGGGATGAAGCAAGACAGCTCGGCCACAACTACATCGGCACAGAACACCTTCTACTCGGTTTGATTAGAGAAGGCGAAGGCGTTGCAGCAAGAGTGCTCGAAAACCTTGGAGTTGACCTGAATAAAGTCAGAAGCAATGTTGTAAAAATGCTCGGTGATTCAAAACCTACCGCAGCAGCAGGCGCTGGAAGCAGCTCCAGTTCAAGCTCTTCACAGGCTAGTAAGGTTAAAACACCAAGCCTTGACGAGTTCGGTACAGACCTAACACTCGCTGCTTCTGAACAGAGACTCGACCCTGTTGTAGGTAGAGAAAAAGAAATCGAACGCGTTATTCAGATTCTTGCAAGAAGAACCAAGAACAACCCTGTACTGCTTGGTGAGCCGGGTGTTGGTAAAACAGCGGTTGCAGAAGGACTCGCAATAAGAATCGTTAACAGCGAAGTTCCGGATATTCTTGAAAACAAAAAGATTATCCAGCTTGATATGGGGCTTTTGATTGCGGGTACAAAATACCGCGGTGAGTTTGAAGAGCGTCTTAAAAAGATTATGGACGAAATCCGTCAGGCAGGAAACGTTATTCTTGTTATTGACGAAATGCACACGCTTATCGGCGCGGGTGCTGCAGAAGGCGCAATTGACGCAGCAAACATCCTTAAGCCTGCGCTTTCAAGAGGCGAAATTCAGGTAATCGGCGCAACGACTTCTGACGAGTACAGAAAGTACATTGAAAAGGATTCTGCGCTTGAACGAAGATTCCAGCCTGTAATTATTGAAGAGCCTTCTATTGATGAGACAATTGAAATCATAAGAGGTCTTAAGCCTAAATACGAAGACCACCACAACCTTATTATTTCAGACGAAGCGATTGTTGCAGCAACAAAGCTTTCAAGCAAATATGTTAACGACAGATTCCTACCGGACAAAGCTATCGACGTAATCGACGAAGCAAGTTCAAAAGTCCGCCTAAAGGTCTGCACGCTCTCTCCGGAAGGCAAAGAGCTTGACAAAGAGCTTAAAGACATCATCAAAGAAAAAGAAGAAGCAATCAGAAATCAGGAATTTGAGCGCGCTTCAGCTTTGCGTGATGATGAAGCTAACATGAAAGATCGCATCCGCGAGGTTTCAGAAGAGTGGAGACGCCAGAACGACGCTAACAAGCCGACTGTAACAGAAGAAGATGTTGCAGAGGTTATCGCGATTATGACAGGCGTTCCTGTAACAAAGCTTACAGAAGGCGAGTCAGAAAGATTGCTTAAGCTTGAAGAAACACTTCACAACAGAGTTATCGGTCAGTCTGACGCGGTTGTTGCAATTTCGAAAGCAATCAGACGCGCAAGAGTCGGCCTTAAATCACCAAACAGACCAATCGGAAGCTTTATCTTCTCTGGTCCTACGGGTGTTGGTAAAACAGAGCTTGCAAAAGCGCTTGCAGAAGCGATTTTCGGAAGCGAAGATAACATGATAAGAGTCGACATGTCAGAATTTATGGAAAAACATTCGACTGCAAAACTTATCGGCTCACCTCCGGGATACGTTGGATACGATGAAGGTGGC
>CANAXK010000111.1 GCA_947365485.1 uncultured bacterium | reverse complement strand
GAATGGGTTAGCCCTAAAAATAAAAACCTCAAAGCGAGACTGACAGCTGGCGCGAGCGTTGCGCATGACGTGAGAGAAGAACACACTCACGCTGGATATATTGTAAAAACAGCGGGTGAGTACGAGAAAGACTTAACAAAATACGAGAAGAAAATCTTTAAACCGAAGAGATTCAACGCTAAGGCTGAACTCTTCCAGACTTCTCCGGATTTCTATATCGCTAGCAGCGACTCAACCTCAAGAAACGACCGCACAGGCGGAAAAGTGTCAGGGAACGTGAGTTTCAACTCCACAAGCGCGGGGGGAAGCTACAGCAGATACTATTCAAACATGAACCACCGCTACAGAGGTGGCACAATCAAGTTTGACGAGGCTTCAATTAATGCATCAACAAGGATTCCGAAAGTTGCACACCTGCGCTTCAACAGCTACTACAGACGCGGCGAAAACGAACTCGGAAGAAACAAAAACTATTACTATGATGCAAACGCTTCTCGCGATATATTCAGCTGGGCTAAGATTCAGGCAGGGCGCAGAGAGAGCTTGTACGATACAAAATACGATATGCCTAGTGCAAATGACAGAAACTACCACTCAAAATACGCTGATAACTACGCACAACTCGATGTTCCAATCCCGGGAAATCACGGCAGATTCTCTCTCGGACACAGCATTGTAAGATACAACACCGCGACTTACAAAAACGGGTACAACATGTTCCGCTTTGGCTACACTTTCCCGACTTGGAAGCGCATGACGCTCGGGCTCGGGTACGGGTTCAGATACAGCGGTCAGGGCGGAAATGATTTTAATGTTAACCTTGGTTACCGCGCAAAATCAGGTCAGACAATGTCTGTCGGGTACCAGTATTCACAAAACGGCGGATATTTTATTGACAACATGTTTACGCCTACAACAAACAGGCATTCAATAAACTTTGTGTTCAACGACGCGTTTCAGATTTTCAACAACGGGCTGAAATCTGTCGGTCAGGAAGATTTGGACAAGGGTATATTTGAAGCTGTTGCGTTTGTTGACGTTAACAAGAACGGAAAATTTGACCGCAAAATCGATATTCCGGTAAGAAATGTGCCTTTGATTACGAGCTGGACAGGCGAAACAAATGTTACGAATAAGCGCGGAAGAGTGTTCTCATCAAGCCTTGCACAGGGTGTTTACACCGTGACAATCGATATGAATCAGCTTCCGATTACTGTTGCACCGCTTACAAATGACCTTATTACAAAACAGATAAAGATTGACGGCGGTCAGACCACAAGGCTGGAGATCCCGCTTTTGAGCACGGTTGGCTCTGTATCAGGCATGCTCAAAATCTCTGACGATTTTGAACGCGACCTCAAGATAAGCGATTTTGTTGTTGTGCTTCTTGATGAAAACGGGGAAGAAGTTAATTACTCAACCGTCGATTCTACCGGTCAGTATTACATCTCGGGTCTTGCACCGGGAAGATACACCCTCAAGCTTGACGACAATTTTATAAACTCTTATGGATTGGAAGAGTTGCCTGAAAAGAGCGAAATCTCTATCTTTATCCCGTACGACTACGAAAACCCGACAGATATAATGGAGCAGAATTTGGAATACAAAACATTATCTCTGTAAACAAAGTTCTATTTAACACAATACACATATATGTGATAGCTGCCTAACTGGCAGCTTTTTTTTATCCAATTAGTTTATCAAACTCGTTAGAAAAATCTTTCGCGCCAAGTTCAATAATCGGAAGATTGAATTCGTCTGCAAGCTTTTTAACCTTGATATCATAGTTTATTGCAAGCGTTTTCACCCCAGATTTTATCGCAACAACATTCGCGTGGAATCTCATCCCAACCATGTATTCCAAATCAGATACTCGCTCAAAAACATCTTTTATGGAAAGTCCGCTCAAGACTTGGATGTTAGATTCCGGTGCGAGTTTACGCAAAATCATCCCGAACTCTTCGCAAACGCTCAAATCCAAACTATCCTGAAACGAGAAAATCTCGATTTTTTTATCCGGAAACCGCTTTATAATCTCTTCTGCAAGCGATTTCAAAAACCCTTTAGAGAGTGTCGGGTAATTTCTTAGTTGAATCCCAACCACACCTTTTTTGTTTTTCTGTGGTAAATCTAAATCAAAAATCGGGTCTTTCACAAGCTTAGAATCTATCTTCCAGCTTTTTAGAAGTTCCTGTGATTTTTTATCTCTAACAGATATTTCTTTACAATTTTTGAGCGCTATTTTCGTTAGAATTTGTCCGATTTTGGAATTAATTGGTCCGATTCCTTGAGAAAAAATAATAACTTTTTTCCTTAAAAACAGGGCTGAATAAATGATTCCGAGATAATAAATCAGACTCTTTAGACTTGTCACATCCTGCAAAAGGCTTCCTCCGCCGGATATAAGAACATCCGCTTCTTTAAGCGGGTTGAAGAATTTAAGCATAGGGCAAGAATCAACTCCGTGAAGTTTTGCTGTCTTTTCAGGATTAGAAGATATCAGGGTGATTTTTTCGGCACCCTCTGATTTTAGTTTGTCCGTAAGCACTTTTGCGATTGCTTCGTCACCGAAATTATCAAATCCTATATATCCTGAGACAACATATTTTGTCATGATGAAACATTCTCCATAACTGTGTCACGATAAGGTATTGCCTGTATTGCTCCATAATTCTGGGTCTGGAGCCCTGAAACAACGGACGCGAACTTCATTGCTTCACACGGTGAGTACCCGCTTGTGAGTGCGTAGAGGAATCCTCCGTTAAACACGTCTCCGGAAGCGGTCGTGTCAATTGCTTTTGAGGTGTTGTAAAACTCCGTGAAGCTTATATCACCCTTGTATCCGGTGTAGTACCCGTTATCAATGTGTGATTTCACAACAACAATTTTTACTCCCTTATCCCAGAAGTATTTCATAACCTTGTCCATTGAATCCACTTCGTAGAGCCTTGAAGCGTCGTTTTTGAGGCTCAAAAAGATTACGTCGGTGTAGTCAACGATTTCCTCAAAATACTCTTTTGTGTCAGCAGAGTTCATAAAACAGGATGTGTAATTCGGGTCATAAGCTGTCATTACGTCGTTTTCTTTTGCGATTCTGAATGTTTCTCTCACAAGCTCGCGTGAACTTGCGCTCAAAGACTGGACAACCCCTGTAGAATAAACCAGTTTGAGCTTTTTAATACTTTCTTCAGAAATATCATCAATCGAAAGTTTTGTTGCAGCGGTTTTGCGCTTGTAATACAGAAGCTCTTTTTTATCAAGGGTTTTTGATACAATATACATCCCGTTTTGTTCTTCGTTGGTTTTAATCAAAGATGTATCAATGTTTTCTTTCTGCAAACTTGATAAAATGAATTCGCTGAACCCGTCATTCCCTACTTTTGTAAGATAAGTGACGTTTCCACCCAGACGAGCGATGGCAACCGCAGTCGTTACAGTATCTCCACCAAAATACTTGTTAAGAGTGGATGTGTCTGCAAGCGTTCCGTTAGCGGATAGCTCGATAAGGCACTCGCCGATTACGGCAATATCTATTTTTTGCTCCATTCAGTGAAATCCTTTACTTCTTTTAAAATTTCTTTTGTGCGTGCTGTAATTTCTTTCGGTGTGAATCCTTGGTAGAAGTCACGTCCAACCCCTACAGCTGCTGCGCCGGCTTTGATATAAGTAACAACATCCCCCAACTTAATGTTTCCCATAGGCATCAAGTTTAAGAAAGGCATCTGTCTTAAGATGTCCTCAATGTACTGCACTCCGCCCATTGCTTCTGTTGGATATAGTTTGATAAGCGGAATTCTTGATTTCCACGCATTGTAAGCCTCGTTTGCGGTAGACGCGCCGGCGATGAACGGCACCTGCTTGTTTTTGGAAATCTTAACCATATTCATCTGAAATATTGGTGATGAAAATAGTTGTGCTCCACTTTCAAACGCAGCGTCTGCCTGTAATGATGTGATAATACCACCTGCGCAAACGTGTGCGAACTTTGAAACTTCTGAAATCGCTTCGTAGATAGAAGGGTTTTCTACATTAATTTCTAGAACTCTGATACCGCCTTCTACTAAAGCTTTTGCTATTTCGACTGCCTGGTCTGCTTCTTTGCAGCGTATAATGGGATAAATCTTATCCTGACCAATTGTTTGTATATAATTTTCACTCATATATATGTATCCTTTTTCCCCGATTTATTATATCATAATAATATGAATAAGATTAGATGTGCTCTTTTTACTATTATTGTCCTACTTGTAATGTGTTTTGTCTACTTTGTAACATATAGCTTCGTAGAGCCGAAGGCTTATGACTTTATGACAAAACATGTCTTAACAGAAAAACTTCCGTTTGATTCATTCAAACAAACTTATGGAAGTGATGATATTGTGCTTGTGGTTGTGGATGATAGGACGGTAGAGCGTTTCCGTTGGCCTTGGAAACGTGAAGCATATTGCAAGATCTTTGATTATTTTTATGAGTACGCAAAGCCGAAAATAATCGTGCACGATGCGATTATTACGACTCTTGATATAGATTATCCTGAATCAGATAGAAAGTTTTTCAGTACATTGAATAAATTTGATAACCTGATTGAAGGATTTATTCCAAGCCTAAAACCCTACCAGAGTGAAGAATTCGGGGTGAATTATGACAAGGCTTTTGCGCAGAAATACGCTCTTGAGGTTGAGGATAGACAAAAAGTTTCACCACATTTGTATAACAGTCTTATGCCGTTTCCAAAACCGTATTTTGATGTCGTAAAATACGCTGGCTCTGTTGCAATGATTCCTGGATTTTTGGACGGAAACCTTACATCATATTTTCTTGATGAAATCTACAGAAACCACGAGTATTTGACAAAATACAAAGGCAGTATTTACCCTTCACTTGCAATGCGGACTTTTTTGCTTGCAAAAGATAATCCTAAGATGGTATTAACGGATTCCAGAATAAAATTTCCGGATTTGAAATACGGGTTTAATATCAAAAAAACTGACTACCAATTGATTGCTCCGGTGAAGTTCTACAAGCTTTATGACAACGGGTATTCGCACAAAAAGTTTTCTGCTGTCGATATTATAGATTCTTATGATAATATAAGCCGCGGACGAAAAGCAGTTATCGACCCGGAAGTTTTTAAAGATAAGATTGTGCTTGTGGGAACAAACGTTCCAATCAGTACCGGTCTGAACGATAACAAAAACACTCCGGTCTCTGTAAACCACCCTGGGGTTGACTATCAGGCGACTGCAATTGATAATATTTTGCATAATGATTTCTTGAAAATTACACCGCATTTCGTGAATGTTTTGCTTACCATCTTTGGAATGCTTATGGTTTATGGTTTCATTAGGGTTTATGATTTGTTCAGGTCTGTTGAATCCACGCTTTTGCTTATTTTTGGATATCTGGCGTTCTGCGCTGTTTGTTTTTACTTCGGACTTGTAATAAATGTTATTACCCCGATTGTAATGTTTGCGCTCACAATAATTATCGCTTATACTCACAAATTCGTGCTCGAAAATAGGAGCAAGGAAAAAGTAAAATCTGCGATGGGCAAATATATGTCAGAGGACGTTATGAAGCGCGTTATCATGAATATCGATAACCTTGGGCTTGGCGGTAAAAAAGCGGTTGTAACGGTTCTTTTTTCTGATATTCGCGGATTT
>CANAXK010000110.1 GCA_947365485.1 uncultured bacterium | reverse complement strand
AGTTGTGGTTGGTGACGACAAGCAGCTTCCGCATCTTTCGTTTTTGGAAAAAGCAAAAGAGCAGTCTTTTATGTCACAGTACGGAATCAACGACAGATACCAGCTTATGTGGCGATTCAGAACAAATTCAATGTTTGATTTAGCAAACTATTATTCAATGCATCCGGTGCTTCTGGACGAGCATTTCCGGAGCCTGCCGCCGATTATTAATTACTCAAACAAAGAGTTTTACGGCGGAAGAATAAAGGTTATGCGCAGAAACGACGACTCAAAAAAAGTTCTTGAAACAGTTGTTGTGCCTGACGGGAAAGTAGATTTTGACGCAACAAGAAACCTTCCTGAAATCGAGGCGCTGGTTAAACGCCTGCACGAAATCGTTGTGGAAGACGAGCGCAAAAATCCGGAAAAACCTGTAAGTATCGGGATTATTTCCCCATTCCGCGCTCAGGTTGAGCAGCTAAAGATTTCTGTCTCACGAGTGTTATCAGAACACATGATGCAAAAACATCAGATTGAAATCGGTACAGCGCACACCTTCCAGGGTGATGAAAGAGACATAATCCTTATTTCATGGGCTTATGCAAACAACAGTTTCCCGCAAAGTTTGATTTTCCTGCAAAAACCGAACCTGTTCAATGTTGCGATTACCCGTGCAAGATACCAGATGATTAACTTCATCTCAAAAGACCCACGCGAGCTTCCAGAGGGGATTTTGAGAAGCTATCTCGGATTTGTTCAGGAATACGAAGACAGATACACACTTAGAACCTCTGACGACTTTGATGAGAATATTTACAAAAACGGGTTTGAAAAAGAGGTTGCAGAAGCTTTCCGCACCCTCGGGCACGAAGTTGTGTGCGGTACTGACATTGCGGGCTTGAGCGTTGATTTGCTTATTGACGGCAAGTTTGTTGTTGAATGCGACGGGGTTGAAGACAAGGCTCCTTCCAAGGTCTCAAACATGAAAAAGCAGGCCATCATTGAACGCTCTGGATTAAAAGTCTCAAGGATTTCGGCGAGAGAATGGCAGTATTCAGCAAAAGCTTGTATTGATAGAATCATAAACTCTAACATATAATCTTTACATATTGAGATTATTCCTTAATAGTGCTACCATGGATCTGAAAAGATTTGTAGTGTATTTTATAAGGAGTTTTGAAATGAACATTTCGTGTATCAATTGCAATGAGCCCAAGCCAAACACTTTTAGAGGCTGTGTTACAGTAAAGAATTTCAAGACAAATACTGTGCAAAAATATCTTACAAACGAAAATATGGACAACAAGCTTTTCGACAAGTTCATGAGTGTTGCAAACAACCGCACTTTTGATTTTCACCCAACAGCAGAACAGCACCTCGCAAGACTAAAGGGATGTATCAATTTGTATTCTGCTGTTTTAAAGGATAGAACTCTTATGGCATTGGAGCTTCCGGATGCAAAAAATTATGCAGCTGCTTATTCCCACAAAAACGGCGAATCACTTATTAATGCTCCCGGCTTGTTCGAAATTAAACACAGTTTTAAACAACCTCAGGAATAAACTTGAGACTAAGAATTAGGATGCAAGCCCTTAAGTCCCTTAAGGGCTTTTTCTGCTGAATATTCCCATCCAGACTCTTTGGCCAACGGCTCAATCTCTTCTGAAATAACCCGCCAGACAGAATCAGTATTGTAATCCTTTCCATGCCGGTTAAGGTAAGAAATCAAAAGCTCTGTCTTTGTGTTTCCTGCACCACGTCCGATTCCTAAAAGCGAAGAGTCCACAATTATATCACGGTTCATTTTGTTTATAAAATCAATCGAGAGAGCAAAAGATAACTGAATGCTGTTGTGAGAATGGAACCCGATTTCTATTCCCGGATTCACATACCTGTCAAATAATGCGATGAGACGCTCCAAATCCTCAGGAAACATTGACCCGAAAGAATCAACTATGTAGATAGCATTAACTGAACAAGAGTTTGCAATCTCAAAAAGTGACTTCAAATCCTCATCCGTGTATTCAAGCACATTTGAAGGCTGCAAAAAGACTTCGTAACCCTTTTTCTGAACCTTTTTCACAGCCTCTTCAACTTCACGCAGGCTTTTTTTGTAAAACGCGATTCTTATAATATCAACAACACCGCTGTTTTGAGGAAGCTTATCAATGTCATATCTTCCCAAATCAAACATCAGGGCGTATTTTGCACCATCGGATAAATACTTTTTGCAATCTTCCGGCTGGGAATAAAACACCGAATCATCCCAGTGCTTAAAATCTCTTAGCCATCCGCATTCAACAATATCAACCCCGCTTAGGCAAAGGTTTTTTATGATATTCTTAATCCTCTCATCCCCGAAGAATGAGTTTACGACATAGGCGCCGTCCCTTAAAGTACAATCCAGAACCTTTATTCCCATTTGAGCCCCTTTGATACATTCATTTACATATCGTAACAAAAATACTCCCAACTAGCAATTTCTGTTTTATTATAGACTTTATATAAGTATATAAGTGTGCAAAAAAGGTAAATTGTATGACAAACCCGATGATTAATCCACAGCCTAATTATTCAGGCGTAACAATCCAGATATCAAATCCCGCGGTAAACGTCGGCTCCGGCGCGAACGGCTGCCCTTTGGGAGCCAACCAACAGAACATGGCGTACGGAATAAATAACGAATACGGATATTATAACTATCCGCAGCAACCGCAGCCGCAGCAAAGCCTTCCTCGGGAACAGACTTATGCCACCAATCCGAATCAGTACGGCGCTTACCCGCCTCAATACTATTTGAATAACTACAATTACCAGTACAATAATCCGAATGAAAAACAAATGCAGCAACAACCGCAGGCGCAGGTGCAGGCGCAAATCCCCGCAACCCCGCAGTCGGTTGCAGATGATATGGCTGCTGCAAATACGGGATTAGCAGATTCCAACAATGTGGAAAAAGAAAAAGAAGAAGACTTAAGCAAGTCACAAAACATTATTGACGAACTAAACACCAAGCAGGACGCTCAGAAAGCAGAAGAAAACAACAGCAAGAAAAAACGCGTTGTTGCGCTCACTGACGAATACATAAAGTCTCTGGAAAACTATTTAAACAACCCGAATCAGGAAATAAGGCTCATGGCTTCAAAAGAAATCCTGACAAGGCTTGATGAAGACAAGGACAGATTTGACGACGCGGCATTGAACGCACTTTTAAACAAGATGCTTCAAGACCCTTCAAAACTAATCAGAATCGCGTCTCTAAGCGCGTTTAACTCACAGCTTGCAAGTGGAAACGAATACACGCTCTATCTTTTGAAGAACATCCAGCAGAACCCGAGCGCAGACAAAGAAGATGTGCTTCAGGCAGCAGACATACTCCTCAAGATGTCAGCAGGAACAGAAGTAAAGCATATTCCGAATCCGGCAGTAAAAGAAGATACTGAAAACAAAGGTTAGAAAAGTATGGGAATAGTCTCAACAATAGTATGCAAAACAGCAGGTATAGCAGGAATGAGCGCCGTGGTTTACGACGCGTTCTCTGTTGGCAGGGCAAGTTCTTCAAGAATCTCCCAACAGGTAACTGCCGACCATTTTGAGCGAGTCCACACATCACGCAGAACCCTCAGCACAGAAAGCCCTGTAAATGGAGCCATTCAGGGAAAAATTGCCGATATGCGTGAAAACAACCCGATAATCCCTATCTACGGCAAGGTGAAAGGCTTTTGCTCAGGCGTGCTAAATTCTTTAGGCAACAACCTTCTGCCCGTTTCCTTCGCAGCATTAGCGCTCACAACAAAAGGTTTCTTCTCCAAACTCGGCGCAGCAGGGCTTGCAGCCTGCGGTCTGCTCACAGTCTTGAAAGAAGGTTTTGGTCTGGGCAAACAAACTCCGATGGACTAGGCTTCTTTTTTACACACAGTCTTTGAGTAGTTTTCGAGCTTGTCCGGCAGGTCTTCGCTGTGTTCGTCAATCGCTTCGTTTACGTCAGTAAGGAGTTTTTTCTGCACCTCTTTTTCTTTGGAGAAAACGTCCATTTCTTTTTCTTTGGCAAAAGAGGTTATACCTGATTTGTACAGGAATCTCGGACAGACGAACATCATAGTAACAGCCGCTGCACCAAGCCCGAACAAAGCCGCATGTTTCCAGGTAGAGGTGTAGCTTCTTGCAATAGCGGTTGTAACAGCGCCTGTCACCGCAGAAATCCCTCCGGCGTTCATAACCGCAAGCCGCCTTTCCGTATTTCTGTTTACAGGATTTTCAGAACCATTAAGTTGCCCCTTGAATAATACCTTAGGGGTCAAGGCATTTACAGGATGAATCATAATCACACACACTTTCTTTATATCTCTATTATTATTTTAACGCATCTTTTAGCCTTTGTAAAGGTATCAAACATAGCTATACACAGTGATATACTTAACATTAAACCTTATAAAACTACTATATTTAAAGGATTCCAAACTGTAAAAAGTGTAGTTTAATATAGTCAGAATAGTATACAATCGGAGATAGTTATGGATATATTTGCAGTAATAGGGGTGTTTCTTGGTATAGGCTTCATCCTTGTAGGGCAAGCAATGGAAGGTGGAAACATAGGACAGTTGTTACAGGTAACAGCTGCGTTTATCGTACTTGGTGGTACAACTGGTGCGATTGTATTGAGTTTCCCACCGCAGACACTTATGGCTGCCATAAAGATGCTCAAGAATGTTTTCATGCCACCCAAGACTGATTTTAATGCACTTATAACCGAAATCGGCGGGTTTGCTACAAAAGCAAGAAAAGAAGGTATCATCTCGCTTGAAAAAGAAGCAAACAACGCATCTGACTCACTTCTGACCCTCGGACTTGGAGCGGTTGCCGATGGTACAGACCCGACTCTTGTTAGAGAGATGTTGGAAAACCAGATTTCACAGCTAGAGGAGCACGTTCACAGCTGTGCAAAAGTTTTTGAGTCTTTTGGCGGATACTCACCGACGCTTGGTATCATTGGTGCGGTACTCGGTTTGATTCAGGTTATGCAGAACCTTTCTGACCCGTCAAAGCTCGGTGCAGGTATTGCTGTTGCTTTCGTTGCAACGATTTACGGTCTGTTTGCTGCAAACCTCGTAATGATTCCATTAGGCACCAGAATCAAGTTTATCTACCAGAAAGTTTTCTTATACAAGAACATGATACTTGAAGGCGTTTTATCAATTCAGGCAGGAGAAAGCCCTGTTTTGATTGAAAGAAAGCTCCGCTCATTTATATTAGAAGAAGAAACAACGGACATAAAGGCGAATGGCTAAGAAAAAGAGAGAAGAAGAACCAGAAAACCTTGAGCGATGGCTCGTATCATACGGTGATTTTATCACCCTGCTTTTTGCTACGTTCGTAGTACTCTACGCGCTTGCACAGGTTGACGCCTCTGACTTCGCAAAGCTGGAAGAATCCTTAAAACAGGCTTTCAGCCAGAACATGCTGCTTGACGGGCAGCAGTCTGTTATGGACGGCAGCAATTCGATTTTTGATCAGCAGCAGGCAAACTCTTTCATCCCGAGCCTTATGCTGGAATACATAAGTCCAAAGTACGAAGAAACAGCCTTCAACGAGATTGAAGAAACAATCAAAGACCTGACAGAGGCCGGCGAGCTTGACGGAATAACCTCAAAAATCACAGACAAAGCTACGGAAGCTCCTGAAGTATGTCCTGCATGTCTGCATCCGCAAGCTTATTTCGA
>CANAXK010000109.1 GCA_947365485.1 uncultured bacterium | reverse complement strand
CACAATGGGGGAAAAACTTTAGGGGAGAGGGGTAAATTGTTACATTTCGTTACACTAGTTGGTTAAATAATTCTTCAAATTCAGGGAAAGAAATTTCTGTCCATTCAAATCCGTTTATTGCTATTTCTTTTTCTGCAACAAGCCCTGCAACAAAGAAACTCATTGCCAGCCTGTGGTCGTGATAGGTTTCAAGCTCAGCATCGCCTCGAATTTGGGTTTTTCCACGAACAATAAACCCGTCAGCAGTCTCTGTGATATCTATTCCGATTTTTGTTAGCTCTGCTACAAGGCATTTGATTCTGTCAGATTCTTTGTTTCTCAAATCTTCTGCATTATGCACAATCGTTTCGCCATCTGCCCGCGAAGCAAGCACCGCAATTACCGGTAATTCGTCAATGAGTCGCGGAATGTCATCTCCTGCAATCTCGCAACTTGTAAGATTTTCCGTGTACTGAACTCTTATGTCTCCGACTTTTTCTCCTGAAATTGTTGTTTCATTAAGAATCTCAATATTTCCGCCCATTCTTTTTACAACATCAATGATTCCCGCGCGGGTCAGGTTGAGCCCCACATTTTTTATCACAAAGTCAGAGCCTTCAACAATGAGCCCCATAACAATGAAGAATGCAGCAGAAGATATATCTCCTACTACATCAATATTTCTGGCTGTGAGCTCTCCTTTCTGGACTGTAACGCTTGTGTTGTTTACAGTTAAATCAGCGCCCAGATAGTCGAGCATCAGCTCTGTGTGGTTTCTAGAAACATAAGGCTCTGTTACAGTTGTTTTCCCTTCTGCGTTCAAGCCGGCAAGAAGGAGGCAGGATTTGACCTGCGCGCTTGCAATCTTTGAGGTGTAATCAATTCCTGTAAGATTTCTTCCGCGAATAATAAGCGGGGCGTGGCCTTCTATTGATTCGATTTTTGCGCCCATCTGTGTAAGAGGCTCAATTATGCGCTTCATCGGGCGTCTTGAGAGGCTCGCATCTCCGATTAAGGTAGAAGAGAAGTTCTGTCCTGCAAGGATTCCTGATACCAGACGCATTGTTGTGCCGGAATTTCCGCATGGGTAAACGCCTGTGATGTTCGGGGTTAGTTTCCCATTTGAAGCTATTTTTAAGGTTTTGTTATCAAGAAATTCAATATCAACGCCCAGTTCTTTGAATAACTTCAATGTTGAATGGCAGTCAGCACCGCTTGAGAAATTTCTTACCGTGCATTCCCCGTTTGCAATAGAAGAGAACATAACAGCGCGGTGCGAAATTGATTTATCAGAAGGGATGATGATTTCGCCTTTTAATGATGTTTCAACTTTTTTTACTTTTTTTATCATCTTACAATCTCAAAAATCGCTTTACATTTTTCAAAAACTTGCTCTGCATCCTTAAGCGCAAGCATGTTTGGCCCGTCGCACAGTGCACAGTCCGGATTCGGATGAACTTCAAAGAAGAGGACATCTGCTCCGGCAGCCATGGCTGCGTTTGCGAGTGTAGGAACAAACCTTCTGTCACCGCCCGTGGAGTCGCCGTTTGAGCCCGGCATCTGGACGCTGTGGGTTGCGTCAAACACAACAGGGTAGCCAAATTCTTTCATGATAGGGATTGCGCGATAGTCAACAACAAGGTTGTTGTAGCCGAATGTCACGCCTCTGTCTGTAAGCATGATACTTTTGTTTCCGCTCTCTTCGACTTTTTTTACAAGTGATTTCATCTGCTGCGGAGCCAGAAACTGACCTTTTTTGATATTAACAATCTTGCCTGTTTTTGCTGCAGCTACAAGCAAATCTGTCTGTCTGCAAAGAAACGCCGGTATTTGAATAATGTCAGCAACTTCTGCAACAACTGCTGCCTGTTCCGGAAGGTGAATATCTGTTACAATCGGAAGATCAAATTCTTTTTTGATTTGCGCAAGCATTTCGAGCCCTTTTTCCATGCCAACTCCTCGGTATGAGGTTATAGATGAGCGGTTTGCTTTGTCAAAAGATGATTTGAAAACATAGTTAATGCCGAGCTTCTCGCAAGTTTTTTTCAATCCTTCTGCGCTTTGCTTAAGAATGTCCATTGTCTCAATAGCGCAAGGCCCCGCAAGGATAGTAAGTTTGTCGTTTCCGATTTCAAAGTTTTTAAGTTTTAGCATGATTGTTCCCCTCATCCGAGCTCCGCCCACCTTGTCTTGGATTATTCGGGATGTCAGCGGAGTAACGTCCGACCTCCATCTTGCGGGCTTCCGCCCTACCGAAAATCCGCTCTCCCACACAGGGGAGAAGGGCAAAACACCCAACTAGTAGTACTTATACAGTAACTAGCCGATGTCCCAACGACCGCATGTACCGCCCCAGCGAGCGATGATGTTGCCTTTGATGTCGCCGATTTTTTCAACATGTCCAACAGGTTCTGCACCCTCAAGGATTGTGATAACCTCGCAGTTGTTAGAGCAGCCTGTACACTGACATGTTACTGATTGGAAATTCATGTTCCCGACTTCCCAACCCTTGAACTTGGTTGGCACTTCTGTGTACTGGTGGTTTTCCATTGCAAGAAGCGCTGCACCTATTGCGCCCATTGTCTGGTGGTTTTCCGGAACAACGATTTTTGTGTTCAAAGCTTCTTCAAACGCCTTAACCATGCCGGAGTTTGTAGCAACCCCGCCTTGGAAAGATACAG
Source organism: uncultured bacterium (assembly GCA_947365485.1). GTDB lineage: Bacteria > Cyanobacteriota > Vampirovibrionia > Gastranaerophilales > Gastranaerophilaceae > CAG-196. The sequence goes on along the minus strand of CANAXK010000109.1, from coordinate 3,055 downwards.
TTGGCAGAAGCTCTTTGCCTAATGCAAGGTTAGAAAGATAATTTCTAACAAGCGCTTGGCAGAGCCCGTAAAGCAAATCTTCTACCGGATACCCGAGCTGCTGCTTGTGGATTAAGTCACTTTCTGCAAACACGCCGCAACGACCGGCAATACGCGCAGGGTTTTCTGAACGGAGCGCTGTTTCACCGAATTTTTCGATTGGTACATTTAACCTTTGAGCCTGATGGTCGAGGAAACTTCCTGTGCCTGCTGCGCAAACAGTGTTCATTGCAAAGTCGGTAACAATCCCGTCGCGGAGTATGATAATTTTACTATCCTGACCGCCGATTTCGAGAATCGTCTGAACCCCCGGTATGTTAGTACTTGCTGCAACCGCGTGGGCTGTAATTTCGTTTTTGACAACATCAGCCCCGACAAGAGCGCCGGCAAGATTTCTGCCTGAACCGGTTGTACCGACCCCGTTTACGTTATAATCGCATAGTGCTTGAGAAATAATCTGTTTTAAGCCGTTTTGCACTGCATCTACCGGCTTTCCGGCTGTTTTGAGCATGTATGAATCAACATATTTTCCTTTTTCATCTACAAGCGCTAATTTTGTCGTTACTGAACCAACGTCTATTCCTAAATATACATCTAAACTCATCTTTTACCTTCTTCCCTGTGTAAGTAGATTTATTATAACACAAAGAAAAGCAGCTGGGAAGTTTGGCAGCTAAGCAGCTGGGATGGCAGTCGACCATTCTCCTACGTGCGTAGCACCTAGTCGCTGAATGTTTTGAATGTTTTTTCGACGTTGTCTTTGATGACTTTCTTGACTGCGTCCATTTCGGTTGCGAGCGCGTTTTGCTCGGTGTCAAGCTGCTTTAGACGAAGCTCAAGGGTTCGGTCTTCCTGCTGGATGATTGAAGTCTTTGCGTTGATGTCAGCAATCGTCTTCTCGTATTGCTGAATCTTGTAATTGTACTCGTTCATCGCATCCTGATACGCATCCTCGTCCGTTACTGACTCGACGTTGAGCGAGTAGACAACACTGTCGTCGTCAAATTTTACTGACGTGAACCTTCCATTGCTGTCTGTTTCCAAAAGCGCGTGGTTTGTTTCCTCGATTTTTGTTTTCACATACGATGCATTGTAGTAAGCAAGCTTCTCCTGAATGTCAATTGGCTTGTCGTAATTGGACTGGGTCTGCATACTGTTGTATAAGTCTTTTTCAGTGGTGAAATAAGTCTTGCCCTGCATGTCAAAAGTGTAAATCCCTTTGCCTTCATAAACAAGGTTTCCGTCATTGTCAAAACTTAAATATTCCTTCATCGAAGAATCAGAACAGTCCTTCAAGATTTGTGCAAGCTCTGCTGCCTGATCCTTTGTAAACTCTGTAAGCTCACTTAACTTTGAATTTCCGATATAAGCCGGAACGTAAACAGTTGAATAATCCTTGGGCTCGGCAATTTCGTCCTCTAAAAAGAAATGCCATGTCCCGTTTGAATCCTGATACCCGTATACGCCGTCAGTTGTTAGCACACCGTCTGCCTGTGCCATTCCCTTTGCTGTCTCAAAATCACGGAGCGCATTCTCAAGCTCGGTGTCTGTCTCAACATTATTTAATGCATTGTATGTGTATTGAGACCCGTCTTTTAGAGTGATAACACAGGTGCCGTCAGCTTTGTTAAGACTGATTTCCTGTATCTCGTCTTTCAGGTCAACTTCCCGAACCTCACCCTTTGTTTGAACCTGAGGGTTTTCAAGCATCTTCTTTGAACCGGTGTAGATGTTTGCGTAATAGTAGTGGTTTACGATGTAGTTGTAATCAGGGTCTGCTGATGACAACTGTTGCCAGTCGCTAAGCACTGATTCGTTTTCACCATCTGTGTATGAGTATTGCAGCTCGGTGTAGTCTGTTGTTTTAGGAGCGTTCGGCACTTCCAAACCAAGAAGGCGGTTGAACAAATTCGCACTCTGATTCGCGAGCGCTGTTCTAGCCTGGTTAATCTGTTGCCCTTCCCATTCGGTATTGGTTTTTCTAGCGGTGAGGGCTAAATATCTTGCCTGTGAAGCTGCCATTCCCATAGCGGAATCTCCTATTTTTATTTGTTTTAATGCAATTTTTAGTAAAGTCAACATGAAAAACGGCAAAACAAGCGGTTTACTTTAACTAATGGGAGAAAAATCGTTTACATAATGTATTTTGATGCTAGAACAGTTTCATAAAGGGGTATCACAAATGAATATAACACCAGTTAACAACAGTCAACCGTCTTTTAACGGTTATGTAGATAAATCTGTAACAAAAGTTATTGACCGCGCATTCAAAAATACTTGCGACGAGTACATAAAAACAGCCAGCAAAGTCGGACAAGAAATCAACCTTGAAACAATCCAGTCTTTGAAAGGTCTGACAGAAACTATCAAAAAGAAATTGGCTTTGGTTATGTCAAAAATGCACAAAAATACTGCGCTTGTCCTTAGGGATGAACCCTGGTTGTGGCATGATATAGCCTTTATCAATAAGATTTCCAGGGCTCCTCAAACTATGGAACTACCATTAAAAGAGGGAGTAATTTCAACAGGGGCTTACAAAAGTGAAATTAACTATGCAGAGCTCAACAGTAAGGATTTGATGGATATGAACGATTTCGCAACGAAACTGATTGACGAAGTTGACCCGGCTCAGATTGACAAAAATTTTATGAAATACAAACAGAATGAGATTATTGAAGATGCCGGTAATGTTTCTCTTTTGGGAAGATTTAAAACAAACAGACAGCTGAAGAAACTAATACAGTTCATGTCTGAAATTGGCGTGGAAAAAGAACTACAAGACATCTTCAAAAATGAAGTGGGGTTGATTCAAAACTCTGCGAAGCTGCGCGAATCATTCATAAAACTAAATCAGAAAATAGTTGACTCTGTTTCAAAAGGAAAGTAATACAAGTTGTTTCAACAAGCTTTTTGATGTATTATAAAACTTATGAGAAAACAAGTTATTGCTTATTTGCACACCCATTGGGATAGAGAGTGGTACAGAGAGTTTGAAATCTTTAGAATGCGGCTTTTG
>CANAXK010000108.1 GCA_947365485.1 uncultured bacterium | reverse complement strand
CTGCGATTGATTATGTAAACGGCGCACCGCATATCGGGCATGCTTACGAAAAGATTCTTACAGATGTTATTTTCAGACACTTCACCCAGAGATGCGAAGATGCGTATTTCCTGACCGGTACAGACGAACACGGGATTAAGATTCAGAAAACGTCAGCGCAGAACGGTGTTTCTCCAAAAGAATTTTGCGACATGAACGCCCAGAAGTTCAAAGACGCCTGGAAAGCGCTCGGGATAGATTACTCCCAGTTCATCAGAACAACTGACGAGCAGCACGAAAAAGTTGTGCAAAAGATTTTCAAAAAACTGGTCGAAAAGGGCGATATTTACAAGCACTCTTACACAGGACTTTACTGCTCCGGCTGCGAAGCTTTCCTTAGCGAAAAAGACCTGACAGAAGACGGACTGTGCCCTGACCACCTTAAGAAACCGGAAGTTGTAAAAGAAGAAAACTACTTCTTCAAACTCACAAAATACAAAGACGCCATAATCAAACACATCAAGACAAACCCGGATTTCATTGTGCCGGCATTCCGCGCAAACGAGGTTCTGAATCAGCTTGAAAACATCGAAGACATCTCTGTTTCACGCGTAAACTCAAACGTAAGCTGGGGTATTCCGGTGCTTGACGACCCTTCACAGGTGATTTATGTGTGGATTGACGCACTTTCAAACTATATCACAGCAATCGGATACAACCCGGACGGAAGCAGCGAAAAGTTCGAAAAACTCTGGCCTGCTGATGTTCAGGTTATCGGAAAAGACATATTGAAATTCCACAGCATTTACTGGCTTGCAATCCTTATGGCGCTTGACCTGCCGCTTCCTAAGCACATCCTTGCGCACGGCTGGATTACGATTGACCAGACCAAGATGTCAAAATCACTCGGGAACGTAATCTCTCCGACAAGCGTGCTTGAAGCATTTAACCTTGAGATACCGGATCCTTTGAGGTACTACATGGCATCTGCTGCGCCTTGCGGTAAGGACGGAAACTATTCTGACGAGGATTTCAAGGAAAAAGTTAACGCACACCTTGCAAACTCAATGGGCAACCTGCTTAACAGAACGCTCTCAATGCTTGTTAAGTACTTTGACGGCGATATCAAACTGGAATTTCTTGGCAAAAACGAGCTTGCTGACAAGGCAATGGAAACAGTTAAGGCTGTGAAGCACCACTTTGACTACTTTGAGGTACAGGAAGCTGCGCAAAAGATTATCGAGCTTGTTGATATTACGAACAAGTACGTGACAGATAACGCGCCATGGACTCTTGCTAAAGAAGGCCAGATGGACAAGTGCGGCGAGGTTCTAACAAACGTGCTTGATATTATGTGCGTAATCTCTTCGCTTATTTATCCGTTCTGTCCGAACATTGCGCAGGCAATGGCAGAGCAGCTTTCGTACAATCTGGATACAAAATTCGACGAGATTAGCTGCACAAACATGAAGTCAGGGCATCTGATTGACAAAGAAAACATCAAACCTGTTTTCTTAAGGATGGACAGCGAGCTTGCTGATAAAAAGGCTAAGGTTTAGTCCTTAAAATTCATACCCACAATGGCTTTGAAATGATTGATGATATCATCAAATGTAAAAGTCGTTATTTTGTTGTCGCGCTTGTTCATCAAATCAACCGTTTTTGCTTGTTTGTCCACATTGACAACAGAAAGACAGTGCCATTTGTCGATTCCGTTTATCTTCTTGTTGGCACTCATGACAACAAAGCTGCTTTTACCCTGCTCAAAATCGTTCAGGATTTCTAGAACCTTATGCGCCTGTTTTTTGAGATTCATGCTCCACGAATTTTCACCAATAGCTATTGGTGATTTACTTGTAAACCACCCAAATGCACGTGACGGTTTATTGAACTCGCTCCTTGTGTTTCGAATCAGCGGGAATTTGTATATTCTGGAGAAGAAGGATTTCATTGTCGGGTGTTTTGCTATCATTTTCGATATAGCAATATTCATTGCAAGAGAGAGGTTTACACGCTTGTCACCCTCGTTTAGAAAACTCAACGCGCCTTCGTAGAACTCTTCGTAGAGCCTCATGTACCTTCCGTAATAATCAGCACTACATGTTCTATACGTTTCCTCCACCCCGTTTGCATTGAGCCTGATTTTGTAAGCAGGCTCAAGAGAATCCGCTTTCTGCACCATAATCCTGCTTTTAAGCATTTCACGCCCTTTGTTAGTCGAAAGAAGTGCGTATCTTGTGCTATCCGAATAGCAGGTGCAGAGTTTCTGCTTTTCCTGCATCACAAGATTGAGCTCCGCATCTGTGAGTCTGCGCCAGCGGATGTTCTTTTTGCCGGAGTTCAAATAGGGGTAGATTTTTCTCAAAAGGCTGACTTTCATATTTGTATAAAAACTGGTGAAAAAAATTTTTTGCGTTACATTTTGTTACATTAGCCATGAAGCTGATGTTTTTATATTTTTGTTTAAATTATCATTGTATGAGAAATCATGATATATATTTGTTTAGTAACATTATTAGTAACATCAATCATACAAAGTTTTTTCTTATACAGACACAAAACTAAAGATGTTTACTTCAAACACATAATCAAAGATATCCCTGTAGATTTATACATACGAGACATCCAAGGTAACATCAAATTTGCGAACGAAAATTTTGCAAGGCTCACAAACTGTCCTGCAAAGGTTCTGGAGCAGAAGAACATAAAGGACTTCTTCTCTCAACGCCACCTTGATAAAATCAGAGAGGAAGACAAATTAATCTTTCAGAGCAAAAAGCCGATGCAGTTTGAATGGGAGCTTGATTTTCTCGATAAAACTACCCACTACTACCGCGTAATCAAGACACCAATATTTAATAAAAACAACGAAATCACTGATATAATTGTGCTTTTCAACAACAAGGACAACGAAAAAGAATCAGAAGTAGCAAAAGAAGCGTTCATTGCAACGCTTACGCACGACTTGAAAACACCGACTTTTGCGCAGATGAATATTCTCAACATGCTGCTTAACGGCAATTTCGGCAAACTCCTTAATGAGCAGTACGAGATGATTAAGTTAATGCGAAGCTCCTGCGAATACACAGCAAACCTCGTCTCCACCGTGCTTGATACATATAGATATGAAAACGGAAAGATGAAGTTCAATTTTGAAGACTTTGACATTGTCGAGCTCATCTCAATAATTTGCAAATCAACCGAGGGGCTTGCGCTTGAAAAACAGCAGAAAATGACTCTTGTAAGCACAGACAAAAGCTGCATTGTCAAAGCTGACTACATCCAGATAAAACGCGTGCTTCTTAACCTCCTCTCCAACGCGATTACTTACGGGTTGAAGGAGACCGAAGTAAAAATCAACATTGCAGTAAAAGGCAACCAGCTGGAATTTAGCGTTACAAACAAAAGCGCGCCGATTTCCGAACAGGAGCTTGAAACACTTTTCGAGAGGTTCAAGAGAACCAAAATCGCATGCTCAAACAACGCAAGCAGCGGGCTCGGACTTTATTTGTCAAAACAGATTATCAGCAAACACAACGGCGAAATCTACGCAAGCAGCACAGAAGACGGGATTTGCGTTTTTGGATTCCGCATACCAATTTCGGAAGTCGGAGCAGAAAAAGAAGCTGCAAAAGTTTAAAAATTATGAGTATAGAAAAAGTAAAAACATTTTTTTCAAAACATAAGCTGGAAGACAAGGTTCTTGAGTTTGATGTTTCAAGTGCTACCGTAGAGCTTGCAGCCCGGGCGCTCGGATGTGAGCCTGCAAGAATCGCCAAAACTTTGTCGTTCAAAAAAGGTGATGGCTGCGTCCTGATTGTATCAGCAGGCGATGTAAGAATTGATAACAAAAAATTCAAGTCATACTTTTCCACAAAGGCAAAAATGCTTACACCGGAAGAAGCGCTGCAATTCACCGGACATGCAGTCGGCGGGGTGTGCCCTTTCGGGATTGAAAACCCGGCAGTCGAGATTTACACCGACATCTCTTTACAAAGATTTTCCACAGTTTTTCCGGCCTGCGGAAGCAGCAACTCTGCAATCGAACTCAGCTGCGACCAGCTTTTCGAATTATCCGGAAGCCTCGACTGGGTTGATGTTTGCAGCTGATACCTTATCCCAACATTGCAACATTAGTCTTGCCGAACTTGGCTGACAAATCGTCAATGTGGTGTATAAGATAAATTATCGGCTCCAAATCCTTTTCGTTCAGGTCAACAATTGCACCCCATTCAGCACGCGCGTGGTGCGCTGCAATCATTCTTGCAACACGCTTAAACCCTGCTGCCATGCAGATTGTAAACCCGTACTGTGAGTGCGTAATCCACTCTTTTCTAAAATTCTCTTCGTAATCAATCAAACCTGATTCAAGGTCAACCTTGTACTCAAGTATCTTCCCGATATCGTGCAAAAGACATGCTGCGTACACTTCATCGCGGTTAACACGCTGAAAAAACACGTCAATGTTAGCTTCTGCGTATTTGAGACACTCCAAAATATGAACCATGAGCCCGCCGATGTAGTTGTGGTGCATCAGCTTAGCAGCCGGACACACAAGGATTTTTTCCTTGTTTTTTGTGTAGATATCGAGCACAAATTCTCTTAGCTTCTCGTCCTTGATTTTGTTAATAAATTCAAGAAGTTCGCCGTAAACCGCCTGTTGCTCGTCTTTTTCCAGCCCCATCTTTGCTTCCTTGATGAGTTCAAGCGAGGATACGAGACAGTTGTTATATTTTTCGTTAAACGAGCCTGACAATATTCTTAACTCATTCCCGCACCTGAAGAGCTTGGAATCCATTCTGTTGAGCGCTTCTTCCCAGAGAATGCAGTTCAGAAGCTCGCCACTTTTCGGGTCCTTAAGCTGCAGTTTTCCCATCTTTGTGCCAGATTTTGTATCTCCGATTGCGAATGTAACAACTTCATAAATAATATCAGTACTAAACATTTATAAATCTCCTAGCTATGCTAAATTATAGCATAAACTAAAATTTAACATCCTCATGTCTAATCAAACCATATTGCCCGCTATGGTAATTAAAAAATTGTAAATAGAATCTATTATATAAAAGCTATGAATAACTTTTACAACGACGATTACCAATACGACAGCTGCGTTTCACGCGGCATTTGCTCGGTAAACCCGAGAACATCTTCCTTGCAGGAAGTGCTGGTTATTTACCTCAAAATAACAGCCTATTACGCGCTTAAGCTTTGCGAACACGATATTCAGGCAAAAGACGCAAGAGAAATCATCCTCTACACAATCTCCGTGATGGTCTCAAATCCGGAGTTTTCAGAACTTGATTTCAGTGTCCTGACCTCAAGATTCAACGAGGTGCTGCCGGAGCTTATCAAAAAATACGAGGAGATTTGCAAGGAAAAGAATATTGAGCCGGATTACATTGAATCGCCGGTAAAATTTGACAAAAAGCTGAACATAATAAAATCCATCCAGCTCGGTGAAAAGGAGTACCTGAAAAACGCGCAGGACATTCCGCTTGAAATCCGGGACCTGTTCAAGATTTTATTCGTTATCGCAAAAAGCATTTGCATAAATGTCCTTGACCTCGAAAGCTACGAGGCTGATTCAGAAGAAGGCTACAAAACCATTCTCCGGATTCTAGACTCACTCAACGCCAACGAAAAGGATGTGGAAAAAATCAAGTCCGTAATCATTGAGTCCTCAAAGATTGACAACAAGCTAATGAACATAGTGAGAAAGACTCAGGAAGAAAGGTACGGAAAACAGAGAATCAACGAGGTTTCGTACTCAACAACCCCGGGCA
>CANAXK010000107.1 GCA_947365485.1 uncultured bacterium | reverse complement strand
TGAGACCGCACGGCGCGATGTATAAAATGGCTGGCGAGGATTTTATATTCTCAAGCACGATTGCAAAAGCTGTTAAAAAATGCTCTGAATGGCTCGTTTACTACGCTCCGGTTGGTGATGTTACTGCAAAGGTTGCTGATTATGTTAATATCCAAACAGCGCAGGAACTTTCTCTGGAAAAGACTTACAACCCTGATTTGACGATTGATTATTCTGTTCCTGATAACACTGACAATTATCACCTTATAAAGAGATTGCAGCATCTTTTGCACACATCCCAAATCCGCAACAACCTAGGCGGAATGAGCTTTGCAGATGTTAATACAATTCATTTTTCAAACAAATACAAAAACTCTTTGGATTTGATTCAGCAGGCAAGAAACCTTATCACTCCTGCTCCGGTTAACTACATTAACGCAAAAAGTTCAGGATGGGTGGATTAATTATGGCTTTTAATTTTAAAGAAAACGTTAAAGTATCAAAAGATGTTGGCTGGCTTATCCCGGGGCTCGAAGTAAAAAGATGGTTCTTTTTAATCTTTATTGGCTCAATAATGATAGTTCTCGGGTTCATGGTGCTTGCAAATGTGCGCCCAATCTACCTTATGCTTGAACTCATCAGAAAAGCAGCCCTTGTACTTCCGACAAACCTGCTTGCTGCAATATTTATCCTAATCGGTGCGGTGATTTTCTTTAAAGGCTGGCAAAAAACTACCCTCTCCATCATGGATATGGACAACAGAACAGGCAACAGCTCTGTTCTAGAAAAATTATACAGAAGACGAAAACTCAATAAGGGCGCAAAGGTCGTTGCAATTGGCGGCGGAACAGGGCTTTCAATGCTGCTTAGAGGGGTGAAAAAATATACAAATAATATTACTGCTGTTGTAACAGTGGGAGACGACGGCGGAAGCTCCGGAAGACTCAGAGAGGAAATGGGAATCCTTCCTCCGGGCGATATCAGAAACTGCATTGCAGCCCTTGGCGACGACGAGGATTTGATTACAGAGCTTTTCCAATACCGCTTCAAAAACGGCGAAGGACTTGAAGGACATAGCTTCGGAAACCTTTTTCTTACAGCGCTTTGCTCAATTACAGGCGATATGGTAAGAGCGGTTAAGGTGTCTTCAAAAGTCCTGAATATCAGAGGGGTTGTGCTTCCTGCGACTTTGGATGATATGAAGCTTGCTGCTACGTTTGAAGACGGGACAATGGTTAAGGGCGAGTCAAATATTCCTGAGGCTCATAAAAGAATTAAACAGCTTTATACAGAGCCGGAGGTTTGTACTGCGCTTCCTGAAGCTATTCAGGCGATTAAGGAAGCTGACCTTATCATACTTGGCCCCGGAAGTTTGTACACAAGCGTAATTCCAAACCTACTTGTTAAGGGTATAGTGGAAGCAATCGAAAAATCACACGCAAGAAAGATTTATGTGTGCAACATCATGACCCAGCCGGGCGAGACAGATAACTACTCTGTTGCGAGCCACGTCAATGCGTTGATTAGCCACGCAAAGGGCAAAAAGATTATTGACGCGGTGCTTGTAAACGATATCCTGCCTGAAAATATTTCAGAAGGGTATGCAAAGAGCGGGTCAATTCCTGTTAGGTTAGATATGGAAAACATTGCGCCAATCGGGATTGAGGTTGTGTCACAAAAACTTATTGAAGAAAACAAACAGGGACTTGTAAGACACAGCTCACGCAGAGTCGCAAGAGCAGTTTACTACTGGTACAGAAGGTCAATAAAGAAATAGGGTAGCTAAGAAGTTAAGCAGCTGAGCAGCTAGGCTATTTATTAAAGGAGTAGTTAAAAAATATGCGAACAGTCAACACATTTCAGAGATTGAAAGACAACAACGAAAAAATAGCAATGCTCACAGCTTACGATTATTCGACCGCGCAGGTTCTGGATAAGGCTGAAATCGACGGAATCCTTGTGGGGGATTCTCTTGCTATGGTGGCTCTGGGTTACGAGAACACTTACAATATAACAATCGACGAAATGCTTGTTTTTGTAAAAGCTGTTTCAAGAGGTGCGAAAAACTCGTTTATTGTGGGCGACATGCCGTTTATGAGCTACAATCTGAGCGTTGAGCAGGGGCTTGAAAACGCTTCAAAGATGATTAAAGCAGGCGCTTCTGCTGTAAAACTTGAAGGCTGCAACGAACATATCCTGAACCTTGTAAGACGCGCAGTTGAGTCAGGAATCCCTGTTCTCGGACACCTCGGATTCACACCGCAGCTTATGAATACTATTGGCGGTTACAGGATTCAGGGCAAAAGCGCAGATAAGATTGAGCAGATTCTGGAGTGCGCGAAAAAACTCGAAGGGGCAGGGTGCTTTGCGGTTGTACTTGAACTCATGCCGGCAGAGAGCGCGAAGTATATTACGGAGAATTTGAATATTCCGACAATCGGAATCGGCGCGGGCAAGGATTGCTCCGGCCAGATTGTTGTGACAGACGATATTCTGGGCAAGTTTACTGATTTCACGCCGAAGTTTGTGAAAAAATACGCCAATCTGCATGATGTTGTGTTAAACGGGGTTTGTGCTTACAAACGCGAGGTAAAGGAAGAGATTTTCCCGTCTCAAAAGGAATCCTTTGAGCTAGACGAGCGCGAAAAGGCAAGGCTGGGGTAGGAAGCTTGACAAACAGGGGTTTATAGTAAATAATTTTTGAGGGAATGTTATGTTAGTACATACAATTAAGGAATTAAGAGAGCTGAGAAAAAGCTGGGACGGCAACTTGACAGTCGGGATTGTGCCGACAATGGGCGCACTCCACGAAGGCCACCTGAGCCTTATCAAAAAAGCAAAGGCTACTTGTGACAAAGTGGTCGTATCCGTGTTTGTAAACCCGATTCAGTTCGGGCCGGCAGAAGACTTTGATAAATACCCGAGAACGCTCGAAAAAGATGTGGAACTCTGCAAATCAGCAGGAGTGGATGTGGTTTTCGCGCCAAACCCTAAGGAAATGTACGGGGGTAAATGTGAATCAACCGGAAGTAATGAGTCCGAACCTGACGCGTATGAGGAAGGCAACAGACTCTCCAACGACACCCTAACCTACGTCTGCCCTCCGTTTTTCTACGTGAATAAACTCTGCGGAAAATCACGTGTCGGACACTTTGACGGGGTGTGCACAGTTGTACTCAAACTCTTTAACATCGTTCAGCCTGATTTCGGGTTCTTTGGCCAAAAAGACGCGCAACAGGTTATTGTTATCAAAAAAATGGTACATGACTTGAATGTGCCGATTGAGATTATCCAGTGCCCGATTGTGAGGGAAGAATCCGGACTCGCGCTTAGCTCCAGAAACAAATACCTTACAGAGCAAGGCAAACAGGATGCGCTTGCTTTGAGCAAGATTCTGAACAACATTAAAGCCTGCTTTAAGCGCGGCATTAACGATGTCTCTGCTTTAAAAGAAACAGCTTACGCGTATCTTACGGATAAGCACGATTTAGAATACTTAGAAATCCTTGACAAAAACACGCTTGAAGAAAAAGAAAAAGCGGACAAGAATGCAATCGCCCTGATTGCGTGCCGTGTTGAAGGGGTTAGACTTATTGATAATATTTATCTGGGGGAGGAGGAATAAATGCATAAATTTATTTTAGGGGTTTTTAACTTTTTGAAAAATCTGGTTTATTTGTTTAAACTGTTTTTTATCTTCAGCACAATGATGCTGACCTTCTACTGGATTCAAAATATTATTAAGGCTGACTGGAGCTGGCTTAATTTTATAAAACCATTCCTTGACGGGCTTTTAGATGTTGCTAATTCAATCTACTCGATCTCGTTTAGGTTCTTTGGCGCAACTCTGGAGTTCAAATACCTTAGCGCGGTTATAATCCTTGTCGGACTCGTGTTCCTGATGAACCTTATTACAATGGGGATTTGCATGTTGGAAGGCTTGTACAAAAGCGGACACTTCCTGTGTAAAAAAGTTGAGGAAGCTGCAATGAACAAGTCTTTGCAGGATGACATGACAAAAATTCAAAAGCAGATTTCGAAATACTCCATTGTTGTAACGACTTATCCTAAGGAACAAAACGCTTACAGCAAAGCTGTTGTGGATATGGAAGAGCAAAACAGAATCATGAACAAATTTCTGATGGGCGAGCTTAATGTTAACCCATCGAGATTCGGTGACGGGTTCGTTTACAACTTTAACGATTTTGAAAAAATTGATTACGCGCTTGACGTGTTTTTCAGGGTGCTCAACTCAAAAGCGCCTGTCAATTATTCCATAAATGTCCAGATTTCTACTAACAACCCTGTTAGAGACAAGGAGCTTATGGAAAAACTGGTGAAATTAAAGGTGCTCGGAAAGATAAGCATGGGCTCGGATACGGCTTACAGATACGAATACAACCAAATACGCAGGTACGATACCTGTCAGATTGGTTTGTTTAGTGACGGCGACGGAACTCTTGAGATGCATGAGTTTAAGCCGAGTCTGTAGTATAATTAGAAAAAAGATAAGAGAAATTAGATTAATAAAGGAGCAGGTAAAGATGAGATATGATGCCGGTGAAGTAATTACAGCAATGGTAACACCATTTAACGAAAAAAGAGAAGTGGATTATGAAAAAGTTGAGACACTGGCTTATCAGCTTGTGAATACCGGCTCTGACGCAATCCTTGTAACAGGAACAACAGGTGAGTCCCCGACTCTTACCCACGAAGAAGAAATCGAAATCCTTCTGAGCGCAAAAAGAGCGGTTGGAGGTAAAGGAAAAGTCATCATGGGTACAGGCTCAAACTCAACCGAGACAGCTGTTATGATGTCGAAGAAGGCTGAAAGAGAAGGCGCTGACGCGATTCTTACGGTTGTGCCTTACTACAATAAACCGTCTCAAGCAGGTATGATTGAACACTTTTCAGCTGTTGCAGAAGCGGTTGACATCCCTGTAATCCTCTACAACATACCTTCAAGAACAGGGGTTAACATGTCTGTGGACACTGTTAAGACTCTTGCAAGAAAATACCAGAATATCGTGGCTTTGAAACAGAGCTTCGGTGATATGGACACAATCACAGACCTCAAGATGAGCTGCCCGAACGACTTTGCAATTTATTCAGGTGATGACAGCCTGACTCTTCCAATGCTTTCTGTAGGCGCTCACGGCGTAATCTCTGTTGCTTCACACCTGTTCGGAAAAGAGATTAAGTCTATGATTAGAAACTTCAAGACCGGTGATGCTATGACAGCAAGAAACATGCACCAGAAGCTTTACCCGATTTTCAAGAAGTTGTTCATGGCGCCAAACCCTGTACCTGTAAAGGCTGCGCTTGCTTACAAGGAAATCATTGAAGACTATGTAAGACGTCCTCTTGTTGAGCTTACCAAGGCAGAGAGAACAGAATTAATCTTCACGCTCGACTCAATCTAGCCAGTCGGGTAAGATTCATATTTTCAGATTTGGGATAATATTTAAACATCAAATAAAAAGGAGTGTATAGATGAAGAATAAACTGATAATGTTTTGGGTGATTGTACTTCTCGCCATAACATCTATTGTGGTTATTTGTACAAAGCCGACAAAACTCGGTTTGGATTTGGTAGGCGGTTCGCGCCTTGTTCTTGAAGCCCAGACATCCGACACGATTGCGCAAATCACGCCGGATATGATGGAAAGCTTGCAGTTTGCAATCGAAAACAGGGTTAACAAACTCGGTGTTTCAGAAACTGTTGTTCAGAGATCAGGCGACAAAAGACTTGTTGTTGAGATTCCGGATGTTTCAGATTTGAATCAGGCAAAAGCATACCTCGGCGAGACCGCTGAACTTGATTTCAGAAAACCTGTTATGAAAGACGGCGAAGCTGAATGGGAAGCAACAGGCTT
>CANAXK010000106.1 GCA_947365485.1 uncultured bacterium | reverse complement strand
CAATAAGGCAGAGACAAAAAAATGGGCAGAAGAAAAGTACAATGATTTCAAAAATCATAACTGGCTCTCACAAGCTTATCCTGACGCGAACATGGGCAGAAAAGAGGGCTTAAAAGAGTGGTTTGAATTTTTGGACACCGAGCCTGAAATAAAGGACAATCCTTATGCGAGGATTCTTGTAACAGAATTTGTTACAAAAGACTTGCATCCTGAAAACGCTGATATTCCTCCGCAGCTTGACAAACAGCTTGTGAAAGAAATTCTTAACAGCGCAAATGTGAATTTCTCCAAAGTTTATTCAGAGCGTGTGAGAGAAAAAGCAATGCAGGACTCGCATGCAGAAGAAGTCGAAGTGGACGGGATTAAAGGTAAGTGGTACACTGTACCTCAAACCGACAAGTCATCCGGCGAGTACAAGAAAAATGTTGACAAAGTTAAGGCATTTTCTGACGGCACAAACTGGTGTATCAGAACTTACAACGCAGAACCTTATGTTCAACAGGGCGCGATGCATTTCTTTGTTGACGAAAATGGGCTTACTCAGGTTTGCATAAGAGAGACAGAGCCGGGAAGTGTTTATGAAATCCAAAAACGGCAGCAGAATGCTACTGTTCCGATACCTTATGTCAACGTGATTACTGATT
This sequence comes from uncultured bacterium, assembly GCA_947365485.1. Classification (GTDB taxonomy): domain Bacteria; phylum Cyanobacteriota; class Vampirovibrionia; order Gastranaerophilales; family Gastranaerophilaceae; genus CAG-196. The sequence continues at coordinate 5,304 of CANAXK010000106.1, read as the reverse complement.
ATATGTCACGAAACAATTTGCAAGCTCAGTATTCCTGCAAGAAAAATATTGATACCGCATTAGAGGCTAAGCCGGAGTTTGACAGGCTTCACAAAGAGATTCAGGAGCTTATGCAGAAACAGGATTACAAAGCAATATTTGCCAAAATTGGTATTGAGGTTATTGTTGGTGATGATAAGACTCTGAGTCTCTCACACTACTCTCCTGTTATAGGTCAGTTTAACCTTTCAGAGCTGGGTGTAAGAGAAAATGACCTGCTTTCTAATGTCAGCCACATAAGATGCGACGCGGATTTTAGAAATTCAAACGCAACCGCGCTTCCAAGGCTTGAGCTTGTAGGCGGGAAGTTTATTTTTGAAGACTGTTCAATCTCTGATGTTCACATGTTGAAGGAGATTAACGGGTATAAGATTGATTGGAACAAGTAGTTTTTAAATTACGTACGTAGTACTTGCATGTAGAAATTCAAGTGATATTATCAATATGGATTTGAAAATAAATAGCAATTTCAAAGAGGAGAAAAGGAAAATGGCAGAAGAAGAAAAGGTAATTTCCACACAGGATTGTTTAACCCCAAGCACAGCTGCTCATGAACTTTGCGACAAAGTTATGACAGGCAAAGCTGAATACAGTAAAACAAAATTAATATCACTCGCAATCGCAGCAGGTGCGTTCATCGCATTCGGTGCGCAGGTATCATTAACTGTAATGACTGGCGATTCAAATATGGGCTGGGGCTTCACCAAGCTTATTGGCGCTATGACATTCGCTACAGGCTTGATGCTTGTTACACTGACCGGCGCAGAATTGTTCACAGGTAATGTTATGATGACATTCTCTGTTTTGGAAAAGAAATTGAGTCTATGGAAGCTTTTAAGAAACTGGTCGTTTGTTTATACATTCAACTTTGTTGGCTCAATTCTTGTAGCGGCTCTTGTTTACGGTGCCGGCATGGGGCACAACGGCGGCGACGCAGTTGGTGCTACAGCTATGCAGACAGCTTTCTCAAAGATTAATTTGAGCTTCACGGAAGCGTTCTTTAGAGGTATTCTTTGTAACTGGCTTGTATGCTTAGCAATATTTATGGCCTCAACTTCTAAACGTGTCATCGGTAAGATTTTTGCAATATTCTTCCCGATTATGACATTCGTTGCATCAGGATATGAGCACAGTGTTGCGAATATGTTCTTTATTCCTAACGGAATTTTGATGAAACACATCCCGGGTATTGTTGCTGCATCAGGTTTAACTCCTGATCAGGTTGCAACTATGACCTGGAAAGGATTCTTCCTTAACAACTTATTACCTGTAACTTTAGGTAACATGGTTGGTGCATTCGTATTTGTTGTTCTTTTATTCTGGACAGCTTATTTGAGAGAAGAACACAGACAGCACTAGTAATAATTAAATAAAAAGACCGGTAGATTTTACTGGTCTTTTTATTTGTTTAAATATAGAATATAGTTATGAAAAAGAAGATTTTAGTTTTTATATTAGCCCTGATATTAACACCTGCATTAACCTTTGCAGCAGAAAAAGAACTTGAAGAAGTTGTTCTTGAAAACGCTATAGAGGAAGATGTTCAGGTGCCTCAATCGATTTCTATTTCAGAAGAAAAAGCACCGGTTGAAGAGAAATCACTGAAAGAAAAACTTCAGGATGTTTACCACCTCGAGGTGGATAAGTACGATACGCCGAACTACCTGTTGTCAGAAGTGCTCACAAAACACTTTGACGAAGATTCCATAATCGACAGAACCCAACTCTGGGCAGGTTATAACGGTGATGTAAGAATGACTTTTTCTGACTCCGGAGATATTACAAACCACTATGATTTCAATACCCTCAATGTGGGCTATGATATCTTTTTGAAGGACAATAACGCGGATATGCGCGTTATGTTTAATTACAACCCGTTTACATCGCGAAATTTTGTCCAAAACCTTTTTGCGGATATGTATATTGCAACAAACAAGATTCCGCACCACAGACTTTTGATAGGCCACTCAAGACCTCCGGTCGGCATGGAAGGCGCAGCAGGCCCGTTCGTGCTGCCGTTTATTGCGCGCTCCCAGATTTCCAGAAACTTCGGTACTGTGCGTAAACTCGGTGCAAGAGTCTCCGGAGACTACAGCCTGATGGGCTACGATTTCGGGGTGTACAGTTCTGATACTTATTTTCAGGAATTTTTCCCTGGTGCTGAATTTATCGGGCGTGTTGATTTCAAGCCTCTTGGTAAAACTGATGGCAGGTACGGAAAACTGCTTGTCGGCGGTAGTATGGACGCAGGGCACAGGGATAATAATTTTTGTGTAGTAGGCGCGCATGTGCAGTACAATTACAAGCGCTTTATGGCAAACTTTGAGTGGGCGCAGGCAAACGGATATAACGGGCCTTCCGGATATTCAACAGATAAGCACGCGAGCGGGTTTTACACGACTTTAGGATATATGCTTACAAAGAAGCTCCAGCTGATTGCTCGTTACGATGAATTTGACCCGAACAGAGAAATCGCGAATAATAACAAGCGTGAATACACTGCCGGACTGAACTATTTCATGAAGGGGCAGGGTTTGAGGCTGATACTTAATTATGTTTATTGCCAGAACGATGCGGCAAGAGATTCTCACAGGGTTATGCTTGGTACGCAGGTATTGTTATAATCTCCTCCATCTGGTTGATTGCAACTCCCGAAAAATGTATAATAATATAAGAAAATAGTTGGGGGAGATTAGGGTCTCATGTTCAATAATATCAACAATGGCGATACATATAGTTCTGGTCTGGGTAATGCAAGCAACATCATTAACCTAAATTCAATCCGCAATAATTTGCAAAAGAGCGGATACACAACCGACAACCCTTATGTTGATAAGTCAGAGATTTCTGCAAACGCAATGAAGCTGTTCAAGAAAGACCTTGATATCCAGAAGTTTGCAAAAATAGCCTCAAGCGATTTAGATAACACTTCCCACCTTGAGAGAATGAAAGAACTTTTCTCAAACGGGGTTGTTGATGTTTTTGAAGACGATGTTTTATCAAGTCTTGTAACAAATTCTAAATTATGGGATGATTTAAAGCTGTAAATATGGTAGAATACGGCTATGGTATCGTCTGATTATTATATACAAGATAATTCCGATTTGGAAAACAAAAAACTTGACGCTGCAAAAAAACACTATAACAACAAAATGTATAGTGACGCTTTAAGGATTTATCTTGGAATGCTCAATATGAGCGCTTCTTACAAGCTCTATTATGAAATCGGAAGATGCTATTACAAACTCAATGATTTTTTACCAGCTGAAGAGTATTTCAAAAAATCCATCGGGATGGAAAGCTTCAAAAACTCTTCCTATCTCTATCTTGGAAACATCTGCTTTAAACGCAAAGACCTGCAGCACGCAATCGAAAACTGGTCTTGTGCTTATGCCTACAAACCTGACGACGAATCAGTATGCCTTAACCTTGCAACCTCTTATTTTACCAAGGGGATGAAGTTTCAGGCGATATTTTTCTATGAAAAGTATCTAAAGTACGCAAAGGATAAGAACAATTCTTACAACGCAATAAAAACAAGCATTGAAAAGTGCAAATCTTCTGCGCTAGAATTTCTGCAAAAAGGCCAGATTGAGATTAACCGCGCAAACAGCAAAGCAGCGATAGAATATCTTGAATTTGCAGTAAAGAATTATCCGATAAACTTTGATATCAACTACCTTCTTGGAAGAACCTACCTTGATATGAACGATTTTATGCACGCCCAGATATATTTCAAACAGGCGCTTTGCATTGACAGCAAATCACTGGATGTGCTACAAAAACTTTCTTCTGTGTTTCTTAACCTCGGAGATTACACAGCAGCTTATTGTACATTGAGAAAACTCACTCCAATGGTGCTGAACAGACAGACCGAGTATCTTAATACAATGCGGACAATCAAGGAGCTTGATTCTACCTTTGACTCGTCAAGTTTTCAGGGGCACAAAGAATGGGCAGACAGGTATTATGATAATAATAACTACCATCTTGCGCTTATGGAATACGAGAACTGCCTGATTCTCAAAGACTCGATGGAGGCGGAAGTGAAAGAACGCATAGACAGGCTCAAATCATTTATATATCCTGAAGAGAGAATTATCAAAAACTGTTTTGAAAAAGGCGGGGAGTTTTATACCAGCGGGGACTACACGACTTCGAACAAATATTTCTCAAAAATAATGCTTTTATCACATGAAAACTCTGTTGAGTACAAGATGGCAAAATCACGGATTGTCGATGTTTAAAAAATTAAAAAAGTTTTTTTATCTCCATATTCTTAAGCGCAAGTATTACAGAGTCGGCTCCTGCAATGCGTGCGGAAGGTGCTGCCAGAAGATTTATGTCAAACATAAAAACGTTATCCAGACAGAGGAAGAGTTCAAGAAACTCCAGAGGCTGCACCCGTTTTATACTTACCTCAAAATAATCGACAAAGACGAAACAGGGCTTGTGTTTGAGTGTATGAATCTGGACAAAGAGACGCATAAATGCAAGATTCACAAAAAACGCCCGGGGATTTGCAGGCGATATCCGCAGGAAGAGCTGTTCCTTATGGGCGGAACTCTTGCCGAACACTGCGGATACCGCCTCGAGCCTATTGAGAGCTTTGAAGAGGTTTTTGAAAAGGTCTCAAAGAGAAAGTGACTTTTTGTTAGTTTAGCAAATCAATTATATTTTGTGGAATATCATCTTTTTTTAAACGTTTAGCAATTCTTCCTAAAAAATTCGGGTTTAGAGATTCATAAATATAGAAAAAATTGTGAGATAAAATGTCTTTGTCATCAAGTTTCGCACTCACAAGTACACAATTTACAATGTATCCTTCATAAGAATCTCTGCAAGCTAACCCTGCTTTACCAGCTGGCTCAGGTTCAGGCTGAGGTTCGGGAGTCGGGTCTGGAGATGGTTTTTCTGGCGGTTCAATCTCATTCATATGATTGCCTTCATTGCACGGCCTATACCCGAACTCCCTCAACTCTTCACTCAAGAGCGCAGCCACTTCACCATCAGCCTTCTGCTTCTTGTTCTTCATGTAGGACTTTCTCGTATTCACATACATCAAACCCATGGGGTCAGCAGGAATTACACTTCCGTCAGCGGCGACAAGAGACTTAAACCGATCGGGTTCTTGGCAGTTTACTGAATCATATAGACAATTCTTAGATTTCTTTGAGGGGTCTACGTCAACATATACATCGGATTGGTAGGTTGCTTTATCGGATTCGATGGTTCTTGTTTGCGGGACGATTATCCATTGCATGC
>CANAXK010000105.1 GCA_947365485.1 uncultured bacterium | reverse complement strand
TAGTCTTAACTGTTGCAGGTACACCGAATTTTTCTCTTTTGAAGTCGATTACACGGTAAGCTTGTTTTACACCGCCACCTTTATGACGACAAGTAATTCTTCCGGTATTGTTTCTGCCGGAAGTCTTGTTTAACTTCTTCAATAAAGATTTTTCAGGAGTTGATGTAGTGATTTCTTGATAATCACTCTTTGTCATACCTCTTTGTCCCGGAGATGTCGGATTAATTTTACGAATTGCCATTTTATTTTCTCCTATAATTATCTTTTTGGCTTTTTGTTTATCTTAAGGGATTAACCCTCACCCGCATCCGTAACTCGCTTTCGCTCGAACGGCTGCTCCCTCTCCATAGGGAGAGGAGAAAGACTGCTAGATAGCAGTAAGTTCTTCGATTGGATCGCCTTCAACAGTAACGATTGCTTTCTTTGAAGAATCTGTTCTGCCAAATTTTAGACCCATTCTTTTTTCATGTGATGGCATATAAACTGTTCTAACTTTCTTAACTTTTCTGCCAGGGAAAGCCAGTTCTACAGCCTGTGCAATTTCTACTTTTGTTGCGTTCATGTTTACTTCAAAAGTGTACTGACCCAAAGCTGTTGCCATCATTGATTTTTCAGTTATAATCGGTCTTTTGATTACATCATATAATTTTTCAATATTTCTCTTTGTCATTATTGCAACCTTTCTGTAACATCATTTACAGCTTTTTCAGTCATTACAACGAAATCAGCTTCAAGTAAGTCTTTAACGTTCAAGTTTGAAGGTAACAACAGTTTAACTGAAGGAATGTTACCTGCTGCCAAACTCAAGTTTTTATTTTCTTCTGCTGTTGTATCAGCAATAACAAGAATTTTACCTGCAAGGTTCAATGACTTGATAATACCAGCCATCAATTTTGTCTTAGGCTCGGTAATAGCTGAGAAATCCTTAACTACTACCAATTGTTCTTCTCTAGCTGAAAGTGCAGATTTAAGAGCCAATTTTCTAGCTTTCTGAGGCATGTTGATTTCGAAGCTTCTTGGTTTTGGTCCGAATACAACACCACCACCAGCAAATAAAGGTGATCTCAATGAACCGGCTCTTGCACGGCCTGTACCTTTTTGCTTCCAAGGTTTTTTACCACCGCCAGAAACTTCTGCTCTTGTCTTAGCGCAAGCAGAACCCTGTCTTGCATTGTTTAACTGTCTTCTAAGTGCTAAATGCATTACGTGCAAGTTTGGTTCAACACCAAAAACCGCTTCGTTTAAAGTGATTTCGCCTAACTTTTCACCATTTGTATTTAATAATTGTTTTGACATTGTTTTCCTTTTCTTTCTCTTACCTCTTTCAAATTCAAATGCCTTGAATAAGTTTTATATGGCAAGCCCTAATTATTAATTTCTGTGATTAACCATTCCATTTTGTTCTTGAAGGAACGATTGTTACCAATCTGCCTTCGCAACCTGGAACAGAACCTTTTACCAATACTAAACCGTTTTCAGCATCAACCTTAACGAGCTTAAGCTTAGTAATAGTAACTCTTTCATTACCCATGTTACCAGCCATTCTTTTACCTTTGATAACACGGCTAGGAGTTGTACCTGCACCGATTGAACCTGGTTCTCTGTGGTTCTTAGAACCGTGAGCCATAGGTCCTCTTCCAAAGTTCCATCTTTTTACTGTACCCTGGAAACCTTTACCTATTGAAGTACCTGTTACATCAACTTTCTGAACTTCTGCAAGTGCTGCAGCTAGGTCGATTTCCTGACCAACTTTGTAATCAGCAGCATTTTCAACCCTAAATTCTTGTAAGTGTCTGTAATTGCTTAGACCGTTTTTCTTGAAGTGGCCGATTTCAGCTTTTGTTAAGTGTTTTTCCTTTGCTGCAATTGTACCAACCTGTATAGCATTGTAACCGTCTGTTTCAACAGTCTTAACCTGAGTAACAACTGTTGAATCAACCTTGATTACTGTAACAGGAACTGCCAAACCTTCTGAATCAAAGATTTGAGTCATTCCAACTTTTTTACCTATTACACCTAGTGTCATGTGTTTTTCCTTTCCGACATATATACACAACTGGATCCAGCCTGTACCAATATGCCTTTCATCTTGCGAGCGCTACTGCCTTTACTTTACCTTTAAGGGTTTTCACCTTCCGCCGAATTGACGTCGTAGTTCACATTATATGCATAATGCTTATTAAGTTTTCAAAAACTGAATTTATTTTCCGGACTCGCACCGAAAAATAAGCCTTACAGCTTAACTTCAATATCTACGCCAGCTGGCAAGTCTAACCTGCTCAATTCTTCAGTTGTCTGTTGAGTAGGTTCGTAAATATCGATAATGCGTTTGTGCGTACGGATTTCGAAGTGTTCTCTTGACTTCTTGTCTACGTGCGGTGAACGCAATACACAATAAATACGTCTTTTTGTAGGTAAAGGAATAGGACCTGCTACTTTAGCGTCTGTTCTTTTTGCTGTTTCTACGATTTTTTCAGCTGATACGTCAACTAATTTGTGTTCGTATGATTTTAAACAAACTCTAATTCTTTGTCTTTTAGCTGTTGTCATTGTTAATTCCTTTATTTTTTGTATTCACCATTTTCCGGACAAACTCCCGAATCAGTCACAAACGGCCTAACCCTGACCTCCGTTCTTCCAACCTTTCCGGCACCCGGAGCTATTACTTTCGACTATAGCATTACAATCGTAATTCAAACATAAACCACTGTCAATAAAGGATTACTATTTGATTCAAGAATTTACAAAAATTTACAATCATGAATAAAAAGGCAAATATTTTATTTACAGGTTTTATAATAGACAGGGGTTTGCATGCAAATTTTAAACTCTATATACATCCAGCACCCAAAATACGCTGGAATAAACCGAAAATCTTGTCCTCAAAAGATTCATGCTCCGGAAGCAGATACTGTATCTTTTCAGGGAAGAGCAAAAAGCTTTGCGCCGGATTTGTTCAAAATAACCTCTGGCAACAAGTCGTTTAAAGAATTTGTTGCGCAGGTAATAAGCAACCCGAGAAATTCAGAAGAGAAGGTCAAAAATTTATTGACCAAAGCCGGCTCAACCGAAAACTTTCTAAACTGGTACTTTGCTGAAAACGGATACAAGGCAAAGTATTCAGAATACATTAACAAATTGCTTAAAAAGGCAAAAAAGCCCGAAGATTTGATAAGGATTTCTCCAAACTGGGGAATTTGGGCGCTCAAAAACAAGTTTGGCAAGGATTTTTTCATCGGAAGCACTCCGGCTGATATAGGTTCTAAAAGAGATTACAGAAATCTTGTAACCAAATTATTACAAAACAAGGACACTGGATACAGCGTCAAAGAATTTTGCGGAGGGTTATCCGGAAAGCGTACTTTCCTGGTTGACACAGGAAAACAAAAGTACGTTCTCAAGGCGCAGCAGGATTATTCTTTGTACTCAAAAGAGCTCAAGGCAGCGCTTGAAAAGGACAAGTGGCTCAAGGACACTTTCATAAGGACATACAAAGAAAACGAGAACATGAAATCTGACTCCAGCTACATGAACGCAATGATAGATTTTTATTTAAATTTGCACAACAGTCCCAACGCTGCTAAGATTCATTGTTTTGATTCAAAGAGCTCTTCTGTTTTATACGATTTCATTGAAGGCAGCGAATGCAAGGAAAAAATAGACATCAATTCTGTAAACAAATTGTTGCCGGATTTAACAAAGCTCGGCATATTTTACAACGACGCGCACGCCGGCAATCTTAGAGACCAGAACGGAGTGCTAAAAATCATTGACAGCGGAGAATCAAGTTTTAACGACATCTTAAGGCCACCCGTTCCTTGTCTTCAAATAGAAATGCCGAACTGGTCGGGTAACAGCATCCTTTCTGTCTTAGGCGCAATAAAATACCTAAACCATTAACGCCAAATTAGTAGTCCTTATTCAAACTAATTACATTTCCCCCCCCCTCCTACTTGCAAAAAAAAATTCAGCGGACTAAAATGTTATTGGTCGAAAAATTTATTTTTATCAAGTTTGGAATCTTGAATAAAGAAAGAAGGTTAAATATGAAAGATGGTATCCATCCAGATTATAAAAAAACTGTTATCAAATGTGTATGCGGTAACGAAATCGAAACAGGTTCTGTAGTAGACGGTCTTACAGTTGAAATTTGTTCAAACTGCCACCCGTTCTACACAGGTCAACAGAAAATTCTTGACTCTGAAGGACGTGTTGAAAGATTCAAAAAACGTTACGGCAACAAGTAATAGTTTTGTTAAGATTTTACAGAAAAAGAGGTCTCTATATGAGACCTCTTTTTTGGTTAAACCACCATATCGTTAAAATCTTTTGAGTCATCGTACTTAAACATGTGGATAAATGTATAAAGCATTTTTGCAGAAAATCTCTTTGTCCCAACTTCCAACATCGTGCGCAGCGCTTGCTTGTTGTTCGCAACAGGAGTGTGAGTCCTGTTAAACGCAAGATTGTCATAATAGTTAGCAACATTAACAATCTGGCTGTACTCCGATATATAATCGTTTGACAAACCCTGTGGATAGCCGGAGCCATCGTTGTTTTCATGGTGCTGGAGCGCAACCTTTGCGATTACTTCCGGAAGCTCAAACTCGTCTTTTATCATTCTGTAGCCCAGCACGGTATGTTCCTTTACTTCGTGCTCGTTCATTGTAATCAGGGCTTGCGAATCCGGCAAGTCAATGCGTGTCTTGCCAATATCATGCAGGAGTCCTGAAAGGATTACCTGATCAATTGCCTTGTTCGAAAAATCAAGTTTCTGGGCAATAAGTCCAGAGATTACTGCAACATTGAGCGGGTGACAGAGTTCGTATTCGCCCAGAAATCTAAGCTGCGAGCCCTTACCGCATTTGTGGAGTTGTTTATAAATCTCTGTTCTTATTATGTTTACAAGAGAATTTAGTTTTAGAAGCCCCTCTTCGTAATAGCCATTGTTCAGCAAATCCTGAACTTTTTTGTAATAATATTTTATCTTAATCTGGATTTCCATCTTAAGATACGCGTCTTTGTTAACAACCGTTTCAAAATCATTGGCATCCAGAGAATCGAAAGAAAAGTTTACAATACTTGCAGCAACCTTTTTATCGTGATTAGGATTTTTACCTGTGCCTTTTTCGTCACCATCGTTATTGAACTCTTCGGTATAAATCCGGACGTAGTTTTTGAGCATGATAAGTTTACCTGGGGTAAGAACTTCTCCGGCTTCGAAAATTTTGCCTTTGTTCTCGGTGTACAGGTCAAAAGGCAAAACCTTGTATGTACTCAATTCCTGATTGGTAACAATTCTCATACCTTTGATTATAACATTTTTTGCGGTAATTTCATACTGTATTTGCTCTATTTTTGCAAAGTTAATTCAGAAACATCCTTTGCCGGAGCGGACTCGCAAATCAGAGTGGCTTCTTCTTCGCGCTTAGCTTTGTAGCTGTATGCTGCATAAATTCCGACGCCGATTGCAAGCCATATTACAAAATAAAGTGCTGATGTTGCCTTTGCACTAAATTTGCAGTACATAAGCCCGAGGCAGGTTACAACCCCCATAATAGGAAACCATGGACAGAAAGGCACCTTGAAAGGTCTTTCTCGATTAGGTTCGGTTTTTCTCAAAATAAGAACCGCAATACAAATTATAATAAACGAAGTAAATGTTCCGAAGTTGCAGAGTTCAGCCGAGATATTCAAATCCATAAACAGGGCGCACACAACAACAATCAAGCCGGATAGCCATGTTAGAATATGCGGGGTTTTGAATTTTTCATGAATCGCGTTCAAAGATTTTGGCAAAAAATTATCCCTGCTCATCGCAAACAGGATTCTTGTTGTTCCGAGCTGGTAAATCAGAAGTACAGATGTTAGCGCGCACAGAGCACCTGCTGAAATCAAGCCCGCGTACCAGTCAATTCCAATAAACCTCATCGCATGTGCAAGCGGAGCCTGCGTATCGATTGAGCCAAGAGGCACAACGCCTGTAAGCACAAGTGCTGCAAAGATATAAAGAAC
>CANAXK010000104.1 GCA_947365485.1 uncultured bacterium | reverse complement strand
AAGGGACTGAAAATCCCTGTGTCCTTGGTTCAATTCCGAGTTGCGGCATATTTTTAGTCTCAAGGAGTATCGTCATGAAAATATCACCACTAACTATCCAATTTGAAAACAGAAAAACTATTACTAGAAAGAGTCTACATAAGTCTATTCCGGCGCTTACAAATGACATGGTTAGCTTCAAGGGGAATATGTTGCATGATGCTTACGGAAATCTTACCAGAGTTCTTGATACACAAATTATTCCTTTTATGAAAGAAACCAAGCCTGTGTACAGTGCGCTTGTCGACATACAGAAGGCCGTCAACAGTGTGTTTTCAAAATTTTCAGCAGAAGAATTAAACCTTATTACAAAGAAAAGCAATTTTAATCAGGCATTAAAAACTTATGAGCCTTTTATTATGAGAGGCGAAGCGTACAAGCAGAACGTAAATAATTACAACAGGTTGAAAACAATTCTTTCCGGAGAGACTTATAACAGTGACGAGATTAGATCTGCGATACAAAAAACTGATGTTATCATGTCAGAAGAGAATCCGGAATTTAAGAAAATAAAACCCTTCATCAGCAGATACGAGGAAACGTTTGCAAACATTGAGGCAGACAATGAAGCGAACATACTTGCAAACGACAACAAGGAGTTATACCAGAGGCTCGTTGATTTAAAGGAAAACCTCGCTGCAAAAGTCTTATTCTATGCGTTTAAAATGCCTTTGCCTGAGGCTTCAAATTTAATAAAGCGCCAGAAGGAAGTTGAAAAAGAAGTAAAGAAACCGACACAGTCATTGATGAGAACACTTACAGAGCTTGAGCATCTACAGCAGTCAGCTGACAGCATTGTAGAGAAAATGGGTTCTTACATGCAAAGCAAAGATGAAATCGGGAGATTTATTTCTGACTATAAGAATGAAAAAACAAAATTCCCGACATCAGAAGAAGTGAAAAATGCCTATAGGGCACTTTCAAAAAAATGCGACGAGTCTGTAGAGTTCCACAGCGCAAAACTGGACGATTTTTTTGAAAAAGAGTACAAGCAAAAGAATGTGGATGTTGATTTTGCGGCAGTGGATAAGTTTCTTGATGCGCAACAAAAGGCAGTTGAGATGTTATCAGGAAAAAAGAAGGCAATTGATCAAAAAAACATAGATGAGAATAACAGGAGAGTTCTGAAGGAATTGGGATACGATAATCCAGAGTTTTTTGGAGACTAAATAACAAATCTTAGTGTCCAAAAATACTGCTGCCGTGGCTGTCTGTACCACCGGTTCTAAACATATCCATTTTTTTTACCAGGTTTTCAAAATCAGTAGAGCGGGTTACAGCATTAATATACTCATAATCAAAATTTTGATACTGGTAATCTGCTTCTATCCCTTCAACTCCATTTTTCTTCAAAAAATCCATAAATTTTTCATTAACACGCTCCGGAGAGATTAGCGGATGTGCCCATGATAAAACACCACCCGAAGCTTTTATGTCAGATATATCTGATATTTTGTTATTTGAAGCAAAGCCTTTCATCAACCTATCCAACTTGCTGTCAAACGGATTAAAACCTAAACCCACGGCTTCAAACCAGACTTTCTTATCATCAAATTGAGCGCCAAACATAAATTCGCATCCTGATATAAATTTAAAATCTTTATACTTTTCAGGCTCTTTTACGATTTCTGCCATTGCTATTTTAGAATTTACCGCTCTGTCATGATCTGTTATTGCAGCAGAAAACAAAGGCAGTTGGTCTTGTTTTTTACCACATTCACGCAACTTCTTAATCCAGGCAATACAATTATTTAAAAAATCATTAACTGTCATCAAACCGTCAGAAGCATCTGTGTGGATATGAAAATTGGCTCGGAAATTTTTACCGGGTTTATAATTTTCCGGTTTTAAATTTTTGATTATATTCATAAACTCGTATGGACCAGCAATCGACTCCATATCATCAATTTTGCATTTAATATCAAAAGTATCAGCAAGACCTTTTTGCAACGCTTTTTTATATGACAAATCAACCGGATGAAACGATGCTTTACCGTTAAAAATTACATTCCTGCTTACAGAAGAAATCTTCATTATAACAAACCTGCTGTTTACTAATTATTAAACCACAAACAAGCTAAAGCTACCCATACTTAATATTCTCTCTGATAATCCCCAACATATTTGAAACGCCCTCTATAAAACCCAGATTCTTCCTCGGGGTTTCATCAATGTGCAAAACTTGCGGCCCGAATTTTTCAACAAGCTTGCATTCTTCTTCAAGTGAATATATCGGCTGAGCTTTAAATACGCGCCTATGGGTATTGCAAAAATCATACACAAATCTGGAAAAAGCGTTAGGGCACGGCATTGCACACCTGCTATCCAGAAGATAACTTTTGCCCTCAAAAATCCCGACCTGATTAACCTTGTATTCATCCAAATCCCTTGAGAGCTCAAAGCCTGATTCTTTGATACGCCGAATCACGTCTTTGCAATCTTCAATTGTTACATTCTTCGTGTCTGCCTTAACAGTATGCACTATATAAGTTTTGTTCCGCTTCTCAACAGGAGCAAGGAAAGGAATATCAAAAGCAGGATTGTGCTTTCTGTATTCCAGAGGGTTTTCAAGCGAGCACTTGAGCGCCCCTTTTTCTTCCAAATCAAAAACCACCGAAAGTCCGCCGTACCCGAGCACACCTTTTATATCGCTTTCTTTAAGTTTTTTGCTTGAAGCAAAATAAGCTCTCAAATCCAGTAGAAATTCTTTCTTGAAGCCCTGACAATACTTATCAAGCAGTGAAAAACTATCCTGCACATAAGAGGGTGCAGAAGTTTTAACCGGCGCATTCATACCAAAAACAGGTGTAACAGGTTTTAGATTAAGGATTGTTTTCATAACATACTAAAAACCTGTAAAAATATAATTTGCTCCTTTATCTTTTTGCCTGTTCTTTCTGGCGTTCGATTTCTTTAAGCATTTCCTGTTTTAATTCAGCCCTTTTTTGTTTGCGCACGATTCGATACTGGACTTTTTGCTCACCGTTCAAAAGCTCTCTGAACTCTTTATTGTATTCTTTTTTTATTGAGTTCATATCTTTTTCAACTGATTTGAAATCTTTTTTCACAGCATAGACAGCCTTTTTAGTACAGTTATCGCTGTTTGCAATATCTTCAATCTTTTTTGTCATAACCGAAAGTTTAACAAGTTCGGGCTCAAGTTTTTCGTAGCAGTTCTTATCAAGTTCATCAATTTGAGCTCTCTGTTCAGCAGTTAGTTCAAGTTTTGAATACATAGAAGCTCTGTGAGCCTTGATTCTTGTTAGCAAGTCTTCGGTATGAGCTTTTACATATTCATCCTCTGTTTGAGCAAAAGCAAGCGTTCCGGCAAGCAGAATGCTCAAAATAAATACAAATCTTTTAATCATAAAACCGCCTCCTCAAGCAGCATTCCCAATAAAAATTATATCACATTTATAGGCGTTATTCAATGTAAACTTATATTAAAATTCCGGTTATTTGCTTTACATTTGTCTCTATTTAAAATAGTATGGTAATATAGTGGTATAGTATAGTTAATATGAAAAAAGAGGAATAATTGTGGACAATTTAGGACCAGATATTTTTGGAAGAAGAGATATTGATACTCAAAACATTCAGTCATCAGACAGTATGCCAACTCAACCAGCACCTGGCATTAGCCCTGCTAAAATTAAAGTTATCGGTGTTGGCGGTGGTGGCGGTAACGCTGTTAACCGAATGATTAAATCAGGTTTGACTGGCGTTGAATTCTGGTTAATGAACACAGACTTACAAGTTTTACAATATTCAACCTGTGCAAATAAGATTCAGTTAGGCGCAAAGCTTACTAACGGTCTTGGTGCCGGCGGAGAGCCTCAGGTTGGTGAAAAAGCAGCAGAAGAAGCACAACAAGAAATCACAGCAGCAATCGAAGGTGCAGACATGGTCTTCGTTACAGCTGGTATGGGTGGCGGTACAGGTACCGGCGCGGCTCCTGTTGTTGCAAAAATAGCTAAAGATTTAGGCATCTTAACTATCGGTGTTGTTACAAAGCCATTCTCTTTTGAAGGTAAAAGAAGACAAAATCAGGCGCAGCAAGGATTGGAAAAGCTTAGAGAATCAGTTGACGCGCTTATCGTTATTCCTAATGACAAATTATTAGATGTTGTTGACAGACGTGTATCACTTCAGGAATCGTTCATCGTTGTCGACGAAGTTCTTCTAAGAGGTGTTCAGGGTATCTCTGACATCATCACAATACCTGGTTTAATCAACGTTGACTTTGCTGACGTTAAGAGTGTAATGGCAGCATCCGGTTCTGCCCTTATGGGTATTGGTAGAGGAACAGGAGAAGGCAGAGCGATTGAAGCAGCTAAGATTGCCATCAACTCACAGCTTCTTGAAACTTCAATCAACGGTGCATCTGGAGTTATCGTTAACATCACAGGCGGTCCTGACATGACATTGCACGAAGTAACAGATGCGACTAACATCATTAACGACGCTGTTCTTGATGATGCAAGAGTTATCATCGGTGCTGTTGTTGACGACAACATTCAGGGTGAAATCCAGATTACGGTTATTGCAACAGGTTTTGAACTTAGAACACAGAAACCTATTGAAGAAAAAGTTGAAAGCCGCTCAATCAGCGCAGCAGAATTTTTCTCCGGTGCGTTCAACAACCAGCAGCAGCCAAAGGCACCTACAATGTCATCTTTCTCTGAAATCCAGATTCCGGATTTCTTGCGCAAATAAGATAGATGGTCAAAAATATTTAACGGGTCGGATTTTTACAAAAAATCCGACCCGTTATTAGTTCAGAAAACAAATCCCTGCGTTTAAATAAGTAGCATAAAGTATCCAGACAAAATAAGGAAGCAAGATTATGCCAGCCTGTCTTGAGACCTTATAGAAGCTTTTAATAGTAAAGTACACCAAAACATCCAGCAAAATTATTATCATAAATGCCAATCCTACATTTTTGAACACGAAAAATACAGGAGTCCACAAAATATTAAGAAGCAGCTGGAGTATAAAAAGAACATAGCCTTTAATCTTGTCCTTTCTTGCAACAGTTGTCGTAAATATTATGAGCGAGACAAAAATTGTGATATACAAAACTATCCAGGTCGGAGAAAAAATCCAATCAGGAGGTGTAAGAAGAGGCTTGTTTAGATTTGCGTACCAATCAAGATTAATCATATCTAAATTGTTTAAGAAATGTAAATAATTTAAATAGCCATAGGTATAATATAGCAAAAATTTATTTCATCAGATTTACTATAATAAAAGAGGTGCAAAATGCTAATTCAACCAACAACCTATCAGACACCAAACCCAAATTTTGGCAAAATCGGCAAGCTTGGCAAAGTAATGGGCAGAGGAAGTTTAAGCCCTAACAAAAATCCTTACCTTGAAAAGCTCGATAAGCTTGAAAGCTGGTACAACAAAGAAATTAAACTCATTTTCAACTATAACAAGACCAACACCTTTGCTATTGAAAAAGAATTAAAAGAGGTTGATGAAAAATACTATGCCAAATTGGAGCAGCTTGAAAACAAGTACGGTCCTAATGTTTCGTGGCTAAGACGTCTTTTTCGCATATAATTATTTTTCTACGACAAACGCGACCCACTGATCTTGATGAATTGTGTCAATGATTTTCAAGTCCTGTTTTTCTATCGCGTCTAAAACAATCGGCTTTTTTTCGTCCAGAATGCCGCTAAGCACCATCTTTGCGCCGTCTTTCATGATATTTTTCAAATCCTTCATGATTTCTGCAAGCACGTTATGAAGAATATTTGCGCAGACAAAATCATATTTTTCGCTCAACTTGTCAGCAGTTTTCAACTCAAATGAGCACTTGGCATTGTTAATCTGAGCATTCTCTTTGCAGACATCAATAACAGTTTCGTCGTTGTCGCATCCGTAAGCTGATTTTGCACCGAATTTCATTGCGCAGATTGCAAGAATACCAGAGCCGGTACCAATGTCAGCCATTTTATCTCCGTCTTTGAGGTATTTTTCCATACCCTTCATGCAAAGCTGGGTTGTTTGGTGAGTGCCTGT
>CANAXK010000103.1 GCA_947365485.1 uncultured bacterium | reverse complement strand
AAACGCTTACAATGCTTGATATTTTGGGCTATGACGCTGCAATAATTATACCGGCATTCCCGCAGGAAGGCAGAATCACTGTTGGCGGGTACCACCTTCTAAAAGGCGTTCCGCTTGGCAGAACAGAAATGGCCATGGATCCGCGTTCTCCGATTTTGGAATCCCATGTTCCAACTCTTCTTAAATCGCAACTTAAGGATGAGCAAAAAGACCTCATCGGCACAATTGACTTAAAAACCGTAATGAACGGCGCAGGGCCGATTCTAATCAAGATAAACGAGCTTATAAAAGAGGGTAAAAAGCTTATTGTGGCTGATTCTACCTCTATTACGGATATTGAACAAATTGCGCTTGCAATCAAAAAATGTGATAAAAAACTGCTTCCAACAGGAACCGCAGCGGGTGCACAGGTTCTCGGAAAGTTTTGGCTTTCAGGAATCGAAAAAGAAAGAGAGACTATCAAGCTTGAAAAGCTTCCGAAATTCATAGTTTCAGGCACCGCAACCCAGATTACGGCAGAGCAGATTGCAAAACTTGAGCAGTCTGATGATTATGACAATGTGAATTTTATTGCGCTGGGTATCAAGGATATCCTAAACGGCGTGTGTGATGATTTAGTGGAAAGAGTTATAAACAATCTTAAGAGTGGGGTGACGGTTGTTGTGCACACTTCGCATCTTATAACCAACTTTGACGGGTTTTCAGACGACTCGTTCAATGCAGAGCTTACAAAAGAAAAGCTTGCATCGAAGATTACAGACTATCTTGCAGAGCTTACTAGAAGGGTGTTGGAGCAGATTAATGTAATTCTTATAACTCTTGGCGGTGAGACTTCTTACAAGTGCTGCAAAGCAATCAACTCAAACGAGTTGAAGCTTGTGGACGAGGTTGCTCCGGCTATCTCGATTTGTTCGGACATTAACAAGAAATGGATTGTTACAAAGTCCGGAAACCTCGGGAACACAAAGACTTTGATAGAGATTTTAAATTATTTCAGGTGCCATGAATAAATATTCTAACAAAATCGCGATTACAACAGGCGACCCGAACGGGGTTGGGGCAGAGATTACAATTAAAGCCCTTAATATGCTCAATTTACCGGCAAAAGACATTGTAATTATATCTAACTCAAAGGTTCTGAACACTTATGGACGTCTGGCAAACAGTTATGAAGTAATCGAAATTGATTATCCTGAAAAAATTGAACCGGGTGTTGTTTCAGCGTCTGCCGGTGATTTTTCGTTCCGTGCTCTTAAAAAAGCGTGCGGGATTTCACCAAAATTCATTGTAACAGCTCCGACTTCAAAAGAAGCAATGCACCTTGCGGGTCACATCTACAACGGCCAGACAGAAGTTCTCGAGCATTTTCTTGCTCATGACGGACAGAAAGCTGAAATGCTTTTTGTGTCCAAGGATTTGAGGGTTCTCCTTCTTACAAGGCATTGTGCGCTTAAAGATGTTTCAGAAAACCTTAGCAAAGAGATAATAATAGAAAAAGTAGAAAGGTTAAGGAGTTATTTTCAGAACAAGCTTTACATCAAAAAGCCTTCGTTTGCTCTCTGTGCTCTGAATCCGCATGCCGGTGAAAACGGGATTATGGGTGATGAAGAAGAGAGAAAGATGCTTCCGGCGGTTGAGGCTGTGCGCAAGCGCGGAATCAATATTACGAATCCGCTTCCTGCTGACACTTTGTTTGTAAAAGGGGTTCAGAATTATCTAAAGGGCGAAAAGGTGCCTTATGACTGTTACATTGCCTGCTATCATGATCAGGGTCTGATTCCGATTAAGTCGGTTGCCTCTGAAAAGACTGTAAACATGACAATCGGGCTTGATATTATAAGGACATCGCCAAGCCATGGGACTGCGTTTGATATTGCAGGGAAGAATATTGCCAATCCGGAATCAATGATTGAGGCAATTAAGTATTGCATGTATTAAACGCTTCTGCAATTGACTTGTTGTAATCAGGTCTCAAAATCCCCTTCTCTGTGATTATACCTGCAATCAACTCATGAGGGGTTACATCAAATCCAGGGTTAATGACGTTAACTTCCGGAGCGCAAATAATCTTTCCGTTAATATGGGTGACTTCTTCTCTTGAGCGTTCCTCGATTACGATTTCGTCTCCGGTTTTGATTGAGGTGTCAATTGTGGAAAGCGGTGCCGCGATATAGAACGGCACGTTGTGGTACTTTGCAGCGATTGCAACTGTGTAAGTCCCGATTTTATTTGCAGTGTCACCGTTTGCAGCAATTCTGTCAGCGCCTACTACAACCATGTCAATCATTCCTTTTTTCATAAAATATGAGCACATTCCATCTGTAATAAGCGTTACAGGGATTCCGTCCATCGCAAGTTCAAACGTTGTAATCCTTGCACCCTGCTGGCGAGGTCTGGTCTCGTCTGCAAAAACCTGTACAGTGTTGTCCTTAGCGTAAGCAGAACGCACAACTCCAAGAGCAGTACCGTATCCGACAGTTGCGAGCGCTCCCGCGTTGCAGTGGGTAAGAATTGTTGCTCCTTTGGGAACAACTTCTGCGCCGTAGTCACCAATTTTTTTGTTTATATCAATGTCTTCGTTTTCAAGCTTGATTGCGTTAGTCTTAAGCTCTTCAATAATCCCTTTTATATCGGATTTTGAGTTATTAATAACCTCGATTTGTTTCTGTACTGCCCACATGAGGTTAACTGCTGTCGGGCGTGAGGTTTTCATGTATTCGGCTTTTTCAATGAGCCAGTTTATAAATTCTTCTCTGTTATCGAATTTTTCAGCACCTTCCTGTGCAAAGAGTATCACGCCATGAGCGCCTGCAATCCCGATAGCCGGTGCTCCGCGCACAATCATGTTCCTGATTGCGTTAAACATATCTTCGCCAGATGTTATATTCACAAACTTGTATTCATAAGGTATGACAGTCTGGTCAACCATTTTTGAATATGTATCGACCCATTCTATTGTTTTAATCTTTGATTTAAATTCCATTTATTCTTCTCCTCACAGTATGTCTATTTTAGCATGGAGTGTTGTAAATTAAAATAGTTTATGCTTTGATATGGTATAGATTAAGATATAAAGAGGTATGTATATGAGAACCCGGACCGTTGCAGCTAACACATTCAAATCAAAGCTTCCGCCGGAAAGTACGTATCGTCAACGTGCTTTAACCAATGACTATTGGACAGAGTTTGCTATGAATTGCAGCAAAGAAGGGCTGCAAGACAGGCTTGATAATGTGTTGAACAAGATTTCAAACAACGGGGATAATAATATTTTGGCACTGGAATCTAACCCGCAAAAAGATGAGTTTTATTTTAGGCTTTATAATGATTACAAAAAATTACTCCGTGATAGAGTGGAGCTGTATAAAGGTGCAAGTTGTGTTAGTAATGAAATAATCCTGAAAAAGGCTTTTACCAAAGAAGGTGGTGTTCTGGAAATATCAGCAGCATATATGTTTAAGTACAAATATAGGAAACTTACAGAAGTTATTCTTTACACACTTGAAAGAATTGCAAATAAAGGTACACAAGAGAATAAATTGCTGTTCAGCTCTGATAAAAAGAATATAAACTATCCATATAATATCAGAAGAAGCCTCGCTGGCAGAGAACCGCAGGTAAAGGACAAGTTTTTGTATATCATGGAAAGAAAGAATATCGCAGGCTACCTGCATAAGTTTAGAGCAAAAGTGTAGCGGTTACTTTATCTCAAAATCCACACTTGTGTTCTGATTGCTTTCCTTTTTTATACCTGTTATAAGCTCGTATACGTAAGCTGTTACAAGCCCTGAAAACCCGTTGAACAGTGCACTTAACATCGCCATCATGATGATTAATAAAATCATTACGACAAAAGTCCCGAATCCGCCTGCCATGAAGAATCTCAAAAAACCTTGTGTGTAAGATGGTATGAGCCAGCCCAGAATCATGCTTAAAGGCGCGTAAACCGCTGCAAAAGCGAGAAACGATACAAACCCGATTACCGCTCCGAAAATACAGCCCTCACGTATGCTTATGATTCCAATAAGGTCATTCTGCTTAAGGTAGGCCAGCACAAATGCTGACAAAAACAGGATTAAGACCATAAAGCTGACAAAACTTACATAAGGCACGATGGTTATGAGCCCGAGAATAACTCCCGCAAATGCGCTTAATATGGATAATTGTTTTAAAAGTAGTAAATTCATTGTTATTCTCCTGCGTTTATATATCCCCTAAGCGCCGTATGCGCTGCAACATAAGGAGATGCTAAATAGATAAACCCTTTTGTGTTCCCCATTCTGCCCTGAAAATTCCTGTTCTGGGTTGCAAGACAAACCTCTCCGTCACCAAGGATTCCGGCATGCACACCAACACATGGACCGCAGCCCGGTGCAAGTATCGCCGCGTTTGATTCCACAAAAATATCAATCAAACCTTCTTTGAGCGCCTGCTTGAATACATCCTTTGAAGCCGGTGAGATGAGCATTCTTACATCAGGATGAACGGTTTTGCCCTTCAAAATCTCAGCAACAGTCCTCAAATCCTCTATACGCCCGTTTGTGCAGGTGCCGACAAAAACCTGATTAACCTTGACATCCTTAAGTTCCTCAACCCTTTTGGTGTTGTCTACTGTGTGAGGGCAGGAAACAGTGTGCGGCACATCTTCGGCATTGATTTCAATAATCCTTTCGTAAACAGCGTCAGGATCCGGAAGAATTTGCATGAACTTGTCTTCGCGCCCGCGCTCTTTCAAAAACTCGCGGGTCTTGTCGTCCGCAATGAACAGCCCGCACTTGGCACCGGCTTCTACTGCCATGTTTGCAAGCGTGAATCTTTCTGACATTGGCATATTCTCAATCGTGTCTCCACAGAACTCTAAAGCTTTGTATGTCGCTCCGTCTGCGCCAATCATCCCGATAAGATGAAGCATTAAGTCTTTTGAACAAATTCCAGGCTTGAATTTGCCTGTAACAACGATTTTATATGTTGCAGGAACCTTAAGCCATGTTTTTCCAAGCGCCATTGCGACCGCTATGTCAGTAGAGCCCATGCCTGTTGCAAACGCACCTAATGCGCCTGATGTACAGGTGTGTGAATCAGCACCAACAAGCACTTCGCCCGGGTTAACAAATGTTTCTATAAGTCTCTGATGGCATACGCCTGCTCCGACATCGGATAATACAGCGCCATATTCTTTATGAAAATCTCTTAAAACCATGTGGGTGTTGGAAAGCTCTTTGCGCGGGCTTGGTGAAGCATGGTCAATAAAAAGAATCGTCCTTTCAGGATTGTTAAGCTTCGTTTTTCCAAGCTTTTTGAACTCCTGTACAGTCAGAGGGCCTGTTCCGTCCTGCACAGCCGACACATCAACCTTTGATATAACCAGCTCGCCTGCATGAACCTGTTTTCCTGAGTGTTCTGAAATGATTTTTTCTACTAACGTTAATCCCATATAGCCTCCCTTTTTACCCTTAATTATCTTAGCACAAAAACTTTTTTGTAATAAGATAGTTATGAGGGAGTGTAGATGAAAAAATTTTATATAACATTAGCGGTTTTATGCGTATTTCTGGTTTGTCTTTCTACAAACTATGATTATGACCTGTTTGCGCGTCTTATTGTTGGCGAAAGATTTGTTGAGAACGGAATCCTGCCTTTTAAAGACTTTCTTTCATACACTCCGACCCACCCGTGGTATGACCATGAATGGGGTTCTGGCGTGGTGTTCTATGCAGCACTAAAATACTTTGGCGCTTTCGGGTTAATTCTACTCCAGAGTGTTTTGATGTTCGGAACAGCTTTTTTTGTAATCAAAACACAGAAGCTGCAAAAACACGCATTTCCGACCTCGATTTTGTTTATGACAGTGTTTCTGGTTCTCTTTAAGCATCTTAATTCAGAACTTGTACGCTGCCAGCTTTTCAGCTTTTTCTTTTTCGTAATGTTCCTGTACATATTGGAAAGGACAAGGAGACAGGGCGGAAACCTTGTCTGGGTAATCCCTCCTGTGGTTGTTTTGTGGAATAATCTCCATGGCGGTGTTGTGTCAGGGCTTGGGCTTGTTTTTATGTATCTTGCAGGCGCAGTTATTGAGCGAA
>CANAXK010000102.1 GCA_947365485.1 uncultured bacterium | reverse complement strand
GTTGATATCAACGAAAAAGACCCTGAAAAAGGACTTAAAGCAGCAGAAGAAAGACTTAAAGCAGCAGGACTTCCTGTTACTGACGAAAACTTGTTCATCGCAGCTGCTTGCAAAGACGGTAACGTCGATAAAGGTATCGACTTCTTGCTCGGCAAAGGCACTATTTCCGTTAATAAGACATCTGGTGCTGCACCTGCTGCATCAACTGCGGTTGCTTCATCTAATGGTGAATACACAGTTAAGGTTAACGGCAAAAACTACGCTGTTAAATTAGACGGTGATAACAAAGCAACTGTTAACGGCAAAGCTTATGACATCGCTGTAAAAGCAGGTATTGAATCTAAGGGTGCTTCTGCTTCATCAGGCGCAGGTGAAGAAGTTAAAGCAGGGCTTCCTGGTAATGTTCTACGCGTGGAAGTAGCAGAAGGCGACGAAGTAGCAGAAGGCGATGTATTATTAGTTGTTGAGGCTATGAAGATGGAAACAGAAGTAAAAGCTCCAAAAGCTGGTACTGTATCACAAATCCTTGTTTCACAGGGTGACAAGGTTGTTACAGGTCAAGCAATGGTAGTTATCGGTTAATAAAGGGGGAATTAAATTATGAATATTCAAGAAGGTTTAATGAACCTATGGAATTCGACAGGGATTGTAAATTTTGTTCTCCCTGCTGACCCGAATATAACAAACGGGTTTGAACAAATCCTTCATATGCATGGACAATGGATGATGATTCTTATATGCTTGTTCTTGTTGTGGCTTGGGATTAAGAAACAGTTTGAACCGTTGCTTCTTGTTCCGATTGCATTCGGTGGATTGCTATCAAATATTCCTGTATGCGATATTGCAGGACCTCACGGATTCTTGGGAATTATCTACGAAGCAGGTATTCACCAGGGCTTATTCCCTTTGATTATTTTCATGGGCGTAGGTGCCATGACAGACTTCGGTCCTTTGATTGCTAACCCTAAAACTGCACTTTTAGGCGGTGCTGCACAATTCGGTATATTTGGTGCGTTATTGATGGCGTTATGTATATTTGGATTCACGCTTCCGCAATCAGGTGCAATCGGTATTATCGGTGGTGCTGACGGTCCTACATCAATCTTTGTTACATCAAAACTCGCTCCAGAACTTTTAGGCGCAATTGCTGTTGCAGCTTATTCATATATGGCTCTTGTTCCTGTAATCCAACCGCCTATTATGAAAGCTTTGACAACAAAGAAGCAAAGAGAAATTCAGATGACACAATTAAGAGAAGTTTCAAAAAGAGAAAAAATTGTTTTCCCTCTTGTTATTTTGATTCTTTGTGCAATCTTTTTACCTGATGCTTGCCCTCTTTTAGGTGCATTGACATTTGGTAATTTATGTAAAGAATGCGGTGTTGTTGACAGACTTTCTGACACTATGCAAAATGCTCTAATCAATATTGTTACAATATTCTTAGGCTTGTCAGTAGGTTCAAAACTTTCAGCTGACCAATTCTTAACAGTACAAACATTGTTTATCTTGATTCTTGGTATTATTGCATTCTCAGTGGCAACTGCTGCTGGTGTAATAATGGCACACATCATGAACATGTTCTCTAAAACAAAAATCAACCCGCTTATTGGTGCGGCTGGTGTTTCAGCTGTTCCGATGGCTGCACGTGTTGCTAACAAGGTCGGCTTAGAGGCTAACCCTCAAAACTTCTTGTTGATGCACGCAATGGGACCTAACGTTGCAGGTGTTATTGGCTCTGCTGTAGCAGCTGGCGTATTGCTTGCTCTTTGCGGCTAAGGTTTCGGGATAAATATTATGAAAACACCGTTAGATTCCTAACGGTGTTTTTTTATGCGCGTAAAAAAATTATTTCTTTTTTCTTGAAAAGAAGAATATCGCCTCTGCTGCTTCTTCTCCATATCTGGCAACAATGTCCTTGTAACTCTCAGATTGCCTGATTTCGTTTTGCTGCTTGGATTTGTTCTTTTCTTTGTTTACAAATACTGTTTGCTTGTGCACCCCTGCAGCTGCCGGCTCCTCGTGGGACTTGATTTCATCTTTTTTGTATGTGGCAAAATTCTTTTTAGGTTTTACTGATGATTTTGCCTTTTTCTGCTTCCCAAACTGCTTAAACTCTCTATCATCAAGATTGGATTTTATAAAATCGTCAAGCTCATCCTTTTTGATGTTTTCACCTTCAAACTGCTGAAAAATCTTGTAGCCGATTGTTTTGAGTTTTTTTATAAAATTGGCATCTTCAGAATTTGGGATTGAAATTCGGGCGTTTCCAACCTTGCTTGTTCCAATAAGCCCTTCCGGATAGGATTCTATAAGTGCCCTAAGCTTTGCCTTCTTTGCATTGTTGATTCCCGCCTGGGTAATCGGGATTCTGAATGTTGATTTAAAACTGATTTCTGTCATTTTGTTATCCTTTCATAATCAATTAAAAACCCGTAAAAATATTTTTTGCCATTCAAGGTAAAATCTAATTATGGAATTAGTCAGAGTCGAAGATCAACAAATCAGAGAACTTGCAAATCTTGCCTCTCAAATCTGGCACGAATACTGGACTTGCATTTTATCATCCGAACAAATTGATTATATGGTGGATAAATTTCAGTCAGAAAATGCTATCAAAAACCAGATTGAAGCCGAAAATTATACTTATTATTTTATAATGTCTGACGGAGAAAAGGCAGGCTATGCGGGTGTTTCTGATAAAAAAGATTACCTGTTTTTATCTAAATTATATATTTCAAAAGATTATAGGCATAAAGGCCTGGGAAGACAAGCTTTTGAAAAAATAAAAGATATGGGTTTTGATAAAATCCAGTTGACAGTAAATAAATATAACAAAAACACCATTGACGCATATTTTAAGTACGGGTTCAAAATTGTTGACAGCGTTGTGACTGATATCGGGTTCGGATTTTTGATGGATGATTATATAATGGAATATAAAAAGGGCGCTTGATGAAATCAAGCGCCCTTTTTTCTTTGACTTAAAACATTTTAACCAGATTCCGAACCTCTTTCAACACTTTTTGTGCCTCGCCCCTTGCTTTTTCAGAACCCTCGCGCAGTATCTTTTCAACAACTTCTGGATGCGCTTCGTAATACTTACGCCTTTCCCGAATCTCTGCAAATTTTTCGTTAATCTTTGCACCGAGCTGACGCTTGCAATCCGCACAGCCGCGTAATCCTTTTTCGCATTCGCACCTTACTGTCTCAACCTCTGCTTCGGTGCCAAAAATTTTCCAGTATTTGTACGCAACTTCACACTCATCAGGATGACCAGGGTCATCTTTTCTCATGCGGCTCCTGTCAGTGATTGCAGACATTACTTTCTTTGCTGTCACTTCTGCGGTGTCAGCAATCTTTATGTCGTTGTTAAAAGATTTTCCCATCTTGTTGCCGTCAAGCCCGCAAATCAATGAACAGTTGTTCAAAAGCGGCTGGGTTTCCTTGAAGAAATCCGTGTTATAAATGTTGTTGAACCTTCTTGCAATGTCTCTTGTTAACTCAACATGCGCAACCTGGTCAATACCTACCGGCACAAAATCAGCGTTGAAAGTAAGAATATCAGCAGTCATTAAAACCGGATACCCCATCAACCCGTAATTTATTTGAGAGGCAATCCCTTCTTTTGATTTGAGAATTTTTGCCATGTCCTTCAGGGTCGGGTCACGCTCAACCCAGTTTTGCGGAGTAATCATGCTTAAATATATGTGCAATTCTGCTGTCTCAGGAATAAGTGATTGAACATAAATAGTGGCTTTTTCAGGATCAACCCCGCTTGCAAGCCAATCTGCTGCCACATCAATTACATCTTGTCTTAAGTTTTCTGTCTTATCGTATTTTGTAGTGAGTGCATGCCAGTCAGCAATGAAAAAATAGCATTTGTATTCGTTCTGGAGCTTAACCATGTTTTCTATAACACCCAGATAGTGCCCCAAATGAAGCTTTCCTGTGGGACGCATCCCCGTGAATACTATTTTATCCTGCATTATGCAAATCTCCTTTCGCTACTTCTTAATTTTGATAACTTTAATCTCTCCAGCTGTTAAATCAGTGTAAATACTGTTTCTGCCTGCTTTAACTGTACCATGCCCGTTGATAAATTCAAACCGTGTTTTTTTGTTGATACCCGGAACATTCAATGTGACCTTATTCTGTGGATTTTTAAAATCCAGATTGCCAATCACAATGATGGCATCTTTGTTTAGACATCTTGAATATCCGTACACTTTTTCATTGTCTGATTTTAACACAACAAAACTTCCGCTGGAAATTAAATCCTCGTTGTTTTTCCTGAACTCGTAAGCCCGCTTGAAATTCTCTAAAACATTCTCGTTTTTCCCGCCCGGCTTTCTTGAAAAGTTGAAAATGTCTAACTTTCCTCTGTGAACAAAATAAAAATCATCATCTGTCTCTGTTTGAACGGCCTTTGTGTTTGCCCAGGGATATAAATAATCATCACCGGTAAAGAATCCGTCAATGCAATAAGGATTGAACGGTAATGTTGCATTTAACCACGAAATCATGTTCGAAAAATTCTCACCGTGCAAAATTATCGGACTGACTTCGTCATGGGTCGTGAAACTTAAAATAACACTCTTTGGCTCCTTGTATGAAGCAAGAAGCTTCTGGTTAAACTTAACATGCTCCATGAAGTTTTCAGCATTCCAGTCCTTTAAATCAAAGAAACTTCCGTAATACCCGTCAAACCCCGCTTCCAATAACTTGTCATAAGGCGTAAACTCTGCATACCTGCTAGGTGGCTCACGCCACGAATCTGATGCCTCTGCAAGGTACATAAATTCAGGGTCTTTTTCTCTTGAATACTTTATAATCTCAACCCAAAATTCCGACGGCTTGATTGTCGCCACATCAGCACGTATTCCATCTGCTCCGATATTAAGAACCATGTCAACAAATTTTTTGTGCGCGTCGAGCACATCCTGATTGAGCTTTTGATTGTTTCCTGTGTTCAATAACCTTACATCAGTCCAATCCGTTGGAACAATAGAACACTGCTTGCTGTCTTTGATAAATAATTCCGGATGGGTGAGAAATAAATCGTACGCCCCGCAACTCGGCAAGTCAATGATTACACGAATTCCACGCTTGTGACACTCGTCAACAAATTTTTTAGCCTGCTCCACTGGCGATAAGCCAGAGTTTTTATCCACAAGCTGCGGGTTGATGCTCCAAAAATCAGAAATCGCATAAACAGAACCGGCTGTGCCTAAAGCCTTTAACCTTCCTGTCGGGGTTATTGGAAGCACATGAAGAGTATTAATATTTAAATCTTTAATCTCATTAAGCCTCTCAATTGCGTTTAAAAAATTCCCGCTAACTTCTCCATTATCAATAATCCCGTTTCCGTTAGTGTCTTTGGCGTTGAATGTTCTGAGATTGATTCCGCAAATTCTGGCTTTGTTGTTTACAAAAAGCGTTCTTAAATCATTATTTTCTCCTGCAAACGAAATATTTGAAAGTGTTAATAACAACGCTAATGTTATTGAAAAATTTTTCTTCATGCTATCTCTCTATTCTTTTATCTGAAAAATACACTTAACACAGTGCGCCTTTGGCTGCAACACAAGGTTATCCTCCAAATCATGCATGCGCGCAATCCTCGTAATCAAAGGCTCCCCACACATAGGACATCTCAAATCTGTCTCACGGTTCAATATCCTTCGTTTCAAATCGTCAATTGTGTCTTCTGACACAACCTCAAACTTAAACTCTCTTTCATGCTTTTTTAACTCCTGCGGCGAACATTTCAGCACTCTTGCAAGCTGCTGCCTTTGAGTAACAGAAAGAAATAACTCTTTTCCGGATTCAATATCCTCAATAATCTCTAATTTGATATTAGTTTTTTTTGCGAGCCCGATGGTTGATAAACCAATGTTTTCGCGTGTTTTAATAATAAATTCTGCTAAACTTTCCATAGGATTTATTATAACATGTAAAAAAATGTAAAACATGTACTTGATTTTAAAATTTTTCTATTTTATAATGGTGGAACGCGCTGTTCTAAGGTGCGTAAAGAAAGTGATTTACACAGGTGCCAACAGTATTTGCTTACCCTGCAAACGGACACCACCGGTAAAGCCGAAATATAAACATAGCACATTAATAAACTTAAATAGTTGGAACATTGAAAATCTTAAATCGTAATTGTAACGAAATGTAAATAGCAAAAAAGAAATTAGTTGACAATGAAAATTGATGATTTAAGATAGAAGATGTCGGTGAGGAAACCGCCGGTGCAGATGGAGTGCAAGGCACAGCTTGAGGAAGTATGAAAGTAGTCAAGTCATCAACACGAATCAAACCCGATTAAACTTTAATAAATAGCAATCAAAAGTTTAAAAGTGTTATTAATCTCGCAAGAGAAAATTTGATAATCGCACCTTGACAACAGAATAGCAAAGACGAAATTGTTTTAAACGAAACTTGT
>CANAXK010000101.1 GCA_947365485.1 uncultured bacterium | reverse complement strand
TTCTAATTCAGCTTTCTTCGCTTCATACTCTTTGTAAGTCTCTGAATCCTTATTAACATAATCATAGTAGAAAACTTCAGTATTTTGTGAGCTTTGAGAAGCACTGCCGCCATTACTTCTGTAATTTCTCAACAGGCAGTCAATAAAAGCGCAAATTCTTATGCAATAATTATTACCGTTGCAGCTTTCAATTGACATGTCGCATCTGTCTGCACAGTCAGCACCTGCTGAATCAACATAATCAGAATAAACTTTATAAGTAGCATCAGCAGCTTTCTTAAACGCTTCAAGGTCTCTGTCTTTCAAATGACCTGAAACATTATTTGTAATTTGGTCAAGAAGCTCTTTTACACGTGATTTAGCACCGGAAGGGTTGGAATCAAGTCTCCATTGTCCCGGCTGCTGGGAGTCAAATTTATAATCAGCAGCAATGTTATTATTACCGCCGCCGGAGTAACTGAATCCTGTAATATTTCCAAAGCATTTTTCAAGAAAATCAGTATTTTTAGCATCCATAGTGCATTTGGCTTCCAATTTATCTGTTTCTTCCTGAAGAGCATTAACTTTGTCAGCAGCAGCTTGAACAGCAGCGCTTGTTGCATTAGATTTATCGATATCTTCAGAAGAAAGACCGGTTAAACTTGCAAGAATTTCTGTTCTGTGAGAAGCATAGTTTCCGCCCGGAATACCGTCCGGAGAAATCATTTCAGCATATTTGCGGTATTTGCTGTCAAGCACAACCCTGCTGTTTGCGTCGGTAATCAAATACGGCTTGTTCTGATTAGCAGCACCCGGTTTCATGAGGTTTGAATAACTCAAATCAACATAGGTAGCGCCAGCGTTATTAGACCACTTAAAGACCTTAGCCCCAAGTGCTTCCTGATAATTCTTTGTAACCCTCTTCATATCTCTGGAAAGAGAAGTTTTTTGCAAAGAGCAGTCGGTAAGCTGCCGCGCGATATCGTTTCTTCGGCGGGTCAACATTCCAAAAGTTGCTTGTGATGCTGCCATTCCCATAAATTTCTGCTTTCCTTTTTGTTTTCTTTTCCCTTGTACTATTATTTACGGCATTTTGAGGCAAAAACTTTAATGTTTTGAGAAAAATTGTTACAAAAGTTAACATTGTTTTTTGTATATAATATACTAGTTAGGAGTTTTTATGCGGGTAAACAATGTTAATTCTGGAGTAAGTTTTCAGGCGATAAACGCAAAGTATCTGAAAAAAGCAAACAAACAATATCTTTTCAAGATGGGTTAGACACATTACAAGCAATCAAACATATGAACAAAGAGGCACCACTATCTTTTGCTCAACTAGAAAAATGGTTACTAAAATAACTTTGAGACTTCTGCCCCAATTAGCGTGCCAGCTGCGACACCAAGCAATGAGCCGACGGCTCCAAAATGCTTTGCCCCCAGAGCTCCAAGAGAACCAACTCCTACAATTGTAGAACCTAAGCTTAAAGCAGTTTTTCCAGCTTCTGTGAAAGGACTTGCACCATCATTTACCTCAACAATAGCTAATGTCCCCAAAACAGATGTACGAGCCATGCTACGCCCGATTAAATCTTTAAATGGATTGTTGGTTTTAAATGTTTTAGCCATAACACAGCTTGGAAATTCGTCTGTATAATTTATACTTCTGATATTTGTAGGTATTTCACCAAGCTCTAGTCCTAATTTATGGCAAAAATGTTTTGCGCACGAGTTGATAGTCCTGATAGATTTCAGGGAGTTTATTGTATTCGTTTGTTAATGTTAACAAAACTTTAATTCCTACATTCAGATGATTTACAAGAAAAAATGCTAAAGATTTTTTTTGCCCTGACGAAAAGATTAACATACACATTGGAGAGATTATGACTGATACAATTACCCCTATGATGGCAAATAGCTGTAGCGCTGATAATCTTTTAGAAGAGGCTCGCGCTGCACATGAAAAATATCTTATAAAACAACAGGATGCCGATTTAGAAAAAGCGATTGAATGCTACATCGACGCAATAAAAATCAACCCTTCGCTTTGCGAGTCGTATTACAGGCTTGCAAGTCTTTTGCTGATTAAGGGGCAGATTTCTGTTGACGGAGCGCTTGAGCAGTGCAAAACAGCCATCAGTCTTGAGCCGGGGAATGTAAACGCGCACATTTATTCCGGTTATTTCCAGTGTCTCAACGGAAATTTTGAAGAAGCAGAAAAGGAATTTCAGATTGCGGTGTCAAATTCCGGCACAAATTCTGCCCGTCCGAGACTCTTCCTCTCCAAGGTTTTGTTCTCAAGAATCAGGAACAATCACTCTTCTGTTAAAGATGTGATGAAGTTTTTGTACTACTTTTTATCAGGGAGCATGATGATTATGTGGGACTGCCCGTCTTTAAAGATGTTCTATAAGTTTTTAGCAAATGATTTCTCTGTGTTTTCATACAAGACCTTAGGTGAAACATTCGAAAAAATGAAGCTATTCCCTTCGGCATTGGAAGCGTATTCAAAGGGTTTAGAAAAAACCTCGCAGGGAAATCTTTTTTATCAAAAAATGGGTGATTTGTCGCTTGAATGCAACGACATTGACTCAAGCCTTGAATGCTACAAAAAGGCTTATGAATTGAACCCGACTGACAGAGAGGTTTTGATAAAGCTTGCAACAATCAATCAGACTTACTATCCTGAAAATGTAGATATCACAATCGATTATTACAACTCATTGCTTGAATTTGGCATTGATTTGGACAAAATTTACTACGAGCTCGGACACTTGTATTTGAACAAATCAGACAAAATCCATGCAGTAACTGCGTTCAAATTAGCACAGGAAATGAATCCTGAAAATCCATACTATAACAACTCACTTGCTTATGCTTACATTAAGGCAGAGCTTTACGACGACGCAATCGAATACTACCAGCTTGCAATCAAGCTTAACCCTGATGCTGAATGGACTTCAATCGTTTGCCATGCCCTCGGTGCAATTTATGCAGAAGTAAAGAACAACTTTGATGCAGCAGAAGCAACATTTAACGCAGGCATGGTGCTTGACCCTAACAATGTTGATATCCAGCTTTCACTCGGTGACTTGTACATGGCACAGGGCGATTTGGATAAAGCAATCAAGACTTATTGCGACGCAATCGCAGTTGAGCCGGAAAACTACCTGACTTACGCAAAAGCAGGACTCGCATTGTGGGAAAAAGACTACCTTGAAGAAGCAATTGTTGCGTTCCACAAGTCAATAGAAATCAACCCTAATTTTGAAATCGCGCAGAACAATCTTGGTGTAGTTTACCTCGACGGTTTAGGCGACCCTAGGGAGTCAGAAGTGTATTTCAAAAACGCGATTAACATTAATCCAAATTACACGCTCGCTTACTTCAACCTTGCACGCGCTTATCAGGCAATTGGTGACAAGGCTCTGGCAGCAGAGTATTACCAGCTCACAATGGATTTAAACAAAATTACAGACGAACTTGCAGAAAAAGATATCCGCGAGAGATTGTACGGTTTATTTGAATAATTAGTTAATATCAATAACACTCACGCCGTCACCGCCTTCTGCATCTTCACCAACGCGGAATTTGGCCACATAAGGCGAGGTTGAGATAAAATCACGCACAGCGGACTTCAAGGCACCAGTGCCGTGTCCGTGTATGACATAAACAGGCGAAAGGTTTGCAAGGCTCGCTTTGTCGAGGTAAGCTTCGAGATTGTCTAGCGCCTCTTCTACCCGCTCGCCACGGAGGTCTAGCGTGTTAGAAATATCAAGTCGTCTGACAGAGAATGTTGAGTCCTTTTTCATTGCGCCCAGAGGAAGGTTTACCTTCTTGGCAAGCTGCGGGTTATAAACAGCGAGTTTGTTTTTCTTAACCTTGGTTTTTATCATCCCCATCTGGATAAACAGGGTGTCGTTCTTATCAGGCAGCGAAAGCACTGTGACCTGCTGGTTTAAATCTTTAATCATCACCTTGTCGTTAACTTCGACCTTTGTCCAATCAAGTTCAAGGTACTGTTCTTTTTCCTCAAGAGAGTACAAATCAGAGCGGAATCCCTGCTCGAGCTGTGCAAGTCTTTCGTAAGAACGGCGTGCAATCTTTTCTGATTTTTCGCGCCTGAGTTCTGCAAGAATTTCTTTAATCTCTGATTTTGCGTTCTCGAGCTGGACTTCAAATCTGTCTTTGATTATTTTCAGTGATTTCTTTTTCTCTTTTTTGTGTTCGGAAAGCTCTTTTTCGTAGTGTTTTTTAAGTTCATCCGCTTCTGCATTAAGAGTTTCAGCTTCCTTAAGATTAGAATCCAGTCTCTGCTGTGTATCCTGAAGCCTTTCCACAACAAGGCTTGAAGTATCGCGCTGGGTAATAAGAAGCTCTTTTGCCTGCCACACCAAATCTTCCGGCAAGCCGAGGTTTGAAGCGATAGAAATCGCGTTGCTCAACCCAGGAATCCCGATTATGAGTTTGTAGGTCGGTGAAAGTGATTCTGTATCAAACTCCACACAAGCGTTTTTGAAATACGGGTCTGTGTATTCAAGAGTCTTGAGTTCGCCGTAGTGGGTTGTTATCACCGACTGTGCCTGTTTTTTGACAAATTCTTTCAGGATAATTTCTGCAAGTGTAGCACCCTCCTGCGGGTCAGTGCCTGCACAGAGTTCGTCTATCAGAATAAATGTTTCTGAATCAGCGAGTTCAAGAATATCAATAACGTTTTTCATGTGAGAAGAAAACGTTGAAAGACTCTGCAAAATGCTCTGTTCATCCCCGATATCGGCCAAAACTTTTTCAAAGGGGTAAATATGGGCTTCTGCGCAAGGCAGGAAGAGTCCGGATTTCATCATAAGGATAAATAACCCGACTGTTTTGAGAGCAACTGTTTTACCGCCTGTGTTTGAGCCGGTTATGATTATAGATTTATACGTTTCGCCAATCTCAAAATCGTTTTCCACAATTTTTTCAACGCGTCCGATAAGAAGCGGATGGCGCATCAGGTCTATTTTTATTATCTTAGACTCATTTACTTTCGGCTCGATTGACTGTGTTTTTACCGCATAGCGCGCTTTTGCAAAATGAAAATCAATCTGTGCGAGCAGTTTTTCTGTCTGGATAAGATTATCCATTTCTTTTCGGACTTCAAAGCTCAGAGCGGTTAAAATGCGGATTATTTCCGCATAAATTTTGGACTTGAGTTCTCTGATTTTGTTATTAATCGGAACGATTTGAGCCGGCTCTATATAGAAAGTCTTGTTAGTAGCCGAAACGTCATGCACAATCCCTCCCACTTTGCTTTTAGAAGAAGCTTTTACCTGAAATACAATTCTATCGTCTCTCAAGGTATAGATATTTTCCTGCAAATGTTTCTGAAAATCAGCAGAGTTCATAAGTTCCTGAACGCGCTGTTTCAAATTGGATTCAGTATCTCTTAGAGATGCGTAGAGTCCTTTGAGTTCCGGATTTGCGTTTTGTTTTACCATAAAATTATCATCAAAGGTATCAAGAATCTTGTCTTCCAGTTCTTTATTGGAATACAAATCATTTGCAAGATTTTGCATAGAAGCTTCGAACGAGAGGTTTTCCTTCAAGAAGTTTCTGACAATTCTTGAAGTGCGCATTGTTTTTGCAACTTCAACCAATTCTTCTTCCACAAAATACTCGTTTTGTTCGCGAAGTTTAGTAAAGTTCTGCACCTTATCAATCGGGATATCGCGCGCTAGATCAAGCACATCTTTTGCTTCGCGTGTGAGCACAAGTTGCGATTCAATATCGTCTGCCTTAACAAACGGTGTGAGTTCAAGGCAGAGTTTTCTGGACTGTTCAGTTTTAGCAAAATTTGCCAACTCGGCCAGAATCTTATCGTATTCGAGAGCTTTTTGTGATTTTTGGACAATACTCATTATAAATTGATTATAGATAATAAAGAAATTTCTGCAAGTAATTGATTAACAAAAGGCGAACTCTAAAGAGTTCGCCTTTCAAATATCCTATAAATTATAAAAATTATAATTTAGAAGCAACTAGTCTTGTAGTTTCAGCAAGTCTTGTTGAATAACCCATTTCGTTATCGTACCAAGAAATAACCTTAACCATGTTGTCGCCCATAACCTTTGTTAACAATGAGTCAACAGTTGAAGATTGAGCTGAACCGATGTAGTCAGAAGATACCAATGGTTCTTCGCTGTAGCAAAGTACGTGTCCGTCAGCTGCTTCTTTAAGAGCTGCGTTAACTTCTTCAGCTGTAACATTCTTTTCTGTTTCGAAAACAACGTCAACCAAAGATACGTCCGGAGTAGGAACTCTCATTGCAAAACCGTCCAATTTACCTTTAAGTTCAGGTAAAACAAGAGCAACAGCCTTAGCTGCACCAGTTGTTGTAGGAACGATGTTAAGAGCACCAGCTCTAGCACGACGTGGGTCTTTGTGACCAGCGTCTAAGATTCTCTGGTCGCCAGTGTATGAGTGAACAGTTGTCATCAAACCTTTAACGATACCAAATTTTTCTTTGATAA
>CANAXK010000100.1 GCA_947365485.1 uncultured bacterium | reverse complement strand
GTTCTCACACTTTGGTGATAATACAAAAGATATGCCTTGGTTTATTCTGCTTGTGAGATAGCTTCTGAAGCAATGTAGGCTGTTGACCACGCGTTTTGCAGGTTAAACCCTCCGCAAAACCCGTCAATGTCAAGCACTTCGCCCGTGAAATAAAGCCCCGGATGCAGCTTTGACTCCATTGTTTTTGGATTAATTTCTTTTAAGTCAACTCCTCCGGCTGTTACGGTCTCTTCACCGCGGTTGGCGCCAGTTATTGTGAGTTCAAAATTGTGGATTCTGTTCAGGATGTTGTCCCGTGTCTTTCCGTCTATCTTGTGCGCCTTTACTTCCGAATCGTTTGATAGCAGGTATTTAACAAAATTATGCGGAAAATATTTCGAGAGAATGTTTTTTATCTCCTTGTGCGGATTTGCATTCAGCAAATCCTGCAGCGGCAAATCCTCCGGATACAGGTCGAAACACAACTTGTAAGGGTATTTGTCACGTGATTTTATTGAAGAAATCTTATAAGTCAAAGGGCCTGAAATCCCAAAGTGCGTGAAGAGAACATCTCCATTAAGCTTAGTGTCCTTTGAGTAAATATTCTTGAGCACGACTCCTGACAACTCTGTTATGTCAGCGTTCAAACCCACAAGCGAAGGAGTAAACGGAATCAGGATGTGCTTCAATCCCTTTATGCTTTTTCCGCCTCCAATTGATACAACAACAAGGGAAAACAGGTATTCCGCCTTGTCTGTCTTGATTTTGAACCCTGAATCAAGCGGGGTGATTTCTTTTACCCCTTCCTTGATAAAATGCGCTTTCTGAATCTTTGCCAGAATCTTTTCACGCACATCTTTTGCGCTGTTTGAAGTCGGGAAAATCCGCCCGTCGTCCTGCGTGTATGTTTCTATTCCAATTTCTTCAAAAAGAGTAAGCGTATCGCAGGTTGAAAACCTTGAGAATATGGAATACAGGAACTTTTCTCCGCGCGGGTAATTCTTTGCAAGCTCCTTGAAATCGTATTCAGCATGGGCTAAGTTGCAGCGACCGCCGCCGGTTGGAAGCAGGGATCTTAAGGGAGAGCCGAAATCAAAAAGCGTTACATCAAATCCTGATTTTAGAAGATAATACGCGCAAACGCAGCCGGAAGCACCAGCCCCGATGATTGCAATGTTTTTATACCCGTGTTCCATACAGTACAACCATTTCAGGGTTTTCAAGCTCGTCGTAGATTTCAGACACGGTTTTGTTCAGTGCCGGATGGATGAAATCCTGCGCTATTTCAAGCATTGGAACAATCAGAAACGCTCTTTTGTAAAAATAAGGGTGTGGAATTGTGAGCGTCGGTGTGTTTAAAATCTGGTTATCGTAAAACAGGATGTCAATATCTATAGTTCTGTCTGTGTAAACGTTTTCTCCGTTTCTTTTTCTGCCGAGCTGTGTTTCCACTCTCTGGCATTCTGCAAGCAGGTTTTCAGGGCTCAGGCTTGTCAAAATCTGGACAATAGCATTGACAAACCAATTTTCAGAGTCCATCTGCCAGGGCTCTGTCTCGTAAAAGGACGAAGTTGCGACAATACTTATCTCCTGGTGCGCGCCAAGCAAGCTCGCAGCCTGTTGCAAGTAGCCCAGCCTGTCGCCTAAATTTGAACCTAAAGATAAGTAAACAATTGCCATAGCTTAATTTTATCGTGATTTATCGGGAATTGTCAATAACATTATGGCTTGGTGTTTTTTATAACTTTTTTTGCCTGCTCCGGAAGCTTTTTGATTTCCTGCTTGGTTTTGATAGTCAGGTCCGGAAACAAGTCAGCATCAATTCCTTTAAAAGATTCGTTCTTTTTATTGAGCAGAGTCTTTAACTCTTCAAGTTTTTTCTCGTCTTCTTTACCAGATTTTAAGTCAAGTACATCAGTAAATAAAAGAGACAAAAGTCCGATAGCTTCAATTCCGTGTGAAACCGTTTTCTTTTTTGATGTTTCTGCAGTCGATGGTTGATTTGCACGATAATTATTTGATTGTTTGATAGGATTTATTCTCATATATACTCCTTTTTTAAATTAATTTTATAAAATCGACGTGAGTTTGTCAATTATTTTTTAAATAAGTCTCAAAACTCTTATCCTCAACCCTGTACCCGCAGCCTTCATGTAATTTCCCCGGATAAAAAATCTTTTTTGCAGGATAATTCTTGCACATCCTTAGCCGCTTGTCGTATACAGAGCACAAGCCTTCGTCTGTCACGTATTTGCAGGCAAAAATTAGGTTGCCGTCTTCGTCTTTTCCTCTTATGTAAAACCGTCTGTATGCGGGGAATAAAAACTGCATAATCTTGAAATCGGTTGTTGTGTAGGTGTCAAAACTGTACATGTAGCGGCAGCACTTTCCGCATTTAAGGCACTTGCCGGTAATTTTGTATTCCATTTTTTCTGGTACAAAATAGGATAAGAACTCATTTTTCAAAATTGTCAAAAAACTTAACATTACGCTTAAAAACACCCCACTCCGATTTTTATTTGATAAAATATTAATTATATATTACTAACACTTAGACAAAAAAACAACAGACGGGCTGAAATCCTGTCTGTAAGAAGGGATAAAGGTTGTTTATGGGAAACTACAACATTCCAAAAAATAGAAAACGCGGCGGCTCAAAAAGGGTTATGGTTGATAATCCGATTCTGGGCTTGATAACCGGACTTATTGTGTTCGGCTTGGGCGTGATGATAGCAGGCATGATAGCTTTGAAGCTCTACCTGATTTCACTACCTCCGATTAAAAATCTTAATACACTTAAGCCGAATATCGTTACAACATTCTGCGCAAGCGACGGAGAGGTAATTAAAACCTTTGCTGCTTATACATATTCCAATGTTGAGCTTAAAGAAGTGCCAGAAGACCTTGTTAAAGCGCTTATTGCAACAGAAGACAAAAACTTCTACAAACACCCTGGCTATGACATGATTGGTCTTGCGCGATCAATGGTTGCAAATGTTTTGGCAGGACATGTTGTTCAGGGTGCAAGTACAATAACCCAGCAGCTTTCAAGAATCCTTTTCCTTTCAAATGAAAAGACTTTTACAAGAAAAATCAAGGAGTTGCAGGTTGCAGCACAAATCGAAAAAACAATTTCCAAGGACAAAATCCTTGAAATGTACCTTAATAACGTATACTTGGGCTCCGGCGCTTATGGCGTTAAAGGCGCTGCACAGATTTATTTCAACAAGAGCCTTAACCAGCTTACCTTGCCGGAAATGGCTTTGATTGCCGGGCTTCCGCAGGCTCCTTCTGTGTATTCGCCTTATAATAATATAAAACTTGCTGAAAAGCGTAGAAATCAGGTGCTTTTGAGAATGTATAAGATGAAATACATTGACAAAGAAACACTTGATAAGGCTAAGAAAGCTCCTATCAAGCTTTCAACCATGCCTGCAATGTACGCAACCAACAAGGCTCCGTACTTTTGTGACTATGTCATGAAAGACTTGCAAAAACTCGGTTTTACAGAAGACGAGATTGTAAACGGCGGGCTTCGCGTAATTACTACCCTGAACTACAGAGCGCAGCTTAAAGCCAACGAGGCTATTGTGAAGAACCTCAAGGCATGGGGCTTAACCCGTGACAAGAATCAGGCTGCAGTCTTCTCATTCAGCCCGATTGACGGCAGAATCCTTGTTTACGCAGGCGGTAAGGACTACACAAAGAGCCAGTACGACAGGGTTTCCCAATCTGCAAGACCATCAGGTTCTGCATTTAAGCCGTTTATTTACACAGCTGCTATTGAAAAAGGATACTCTCCTAACGATATGATTGATGACTTGCCGTTCAAGGCCGGTGACTGGACTCCACGAAACTACGGAAATAAATATAGAGGCCCGATTCCTTTGTACACCGCTTTGATGGTATCTTCAAATGTTTGTACTGCAAGGTTAATGGACGCAATCGGGGTTAGACCTGTTATCCAGCTTGCAAGAGTTATGGGGATTACAACCCCGATTCCTTACGATTACACGATTTCACTCGGGTCAAACAGCGTTAAGTTGTTCGAGATGACAAGAGCTTACGGCGTGTTTGCAAATGGAGGGTTCAAGGTTGAACCGTATGCAATTGAAAGGGTTGAATCTTCAAGGGGAACAATTCTTTATGAAGCAAAAAAAGCCAGAACAAGCAAGGTTCTGAATATTAATACCGCTGCAACAATGACAGCAATTATGAAAACAGTTATTACAAACGGTACAGGCCGTGCTGCAAATATAGGCAAGCCTGCTGCCGGCAAAACCGGAACAACAGATGACAGCAAAGACGCTTACTTTATCGGGTTCACTCCGGATGTTGTGACAGGGGTATGGGTTGGTAACGATGACAACTCACAGATGGGTGGTATTACAGGCGGTACAATTCCTGCACTTATCTGGAAGGATGTTATGACAGTGGCTACAGAACCTTATGGGAACTCAGATTTTGAGTATCCGGAAGTTATACTCAATCCGTTCAAGGCTTCAGGTGTATCTATTATTCCACAAAGCGAAGCAAAGAAGGCTATGGAAGAACAGGAACGTGAGAAAAATGCTGATTCAGAAGCTCCAGAGCCGGCTTTGACTCCTGTTGTGAAACCTGATACAATAAAGCCTGCAGAAATGCTTCAGAATCTTACTCCAATCAGAAAAAAAGAAACACCGACGGTAGAGGTTAAATCAGAACGGGGTGAAGAAGCTCCGGCACAGTTTGCGCCGATTCCAATGACTTCTGCTCCGGTAGGGCAATAAGGAGAAACAATGAATATTGATGATTTGAATATAACAAGCGGCGAGAATGAATTTCAGGTCGCAAGCATAGAAAAGAACGATAAAACTATTGATTACACTACAAGCAAGAACCTTTCCTATGTAAATATTATAAGTATTACTAAAGGGCTTGATGTTGTGAGCGAGTTTTATGATGTTAACGCGGCTGTTACAACCTCCGGCGCAGGAATCTGCGCAGTGGCACTTGGAAAAACTTTGAGCGAGGCTGTTGAAAAAACAATGGACTCAAACCCGATTGATTTTATGAACAGCGTGCTTGTTGTGTCGCAAGAAGTCGATAGCGATGTTGTACGAACGCTAAAGCCTTCAAATATAGTCGTTGCACCAAAGTATACAAAAAATGCAATCGATATTCTTGAAAAACTGGATATCTGCTATGTTACAATCAACACCCCGCTTGCAGATTACAAAAAACACCTTTCAAATGATGTAAGAGTAACTCCTTTGGGAACTCTTACCAAGGCTCCAAATTTGAGCGAGCTTAATAAAGATACATTCAAAGTCGTGTCTAAAACAAAGCCGACCGTGGAACAGATTGAAGATGCGGTTTTTGCCTGGAAAGTAGCAAAACACGCTAACTCGCAGGCAATTGTGATTGCAAAAGACTTGAAAACAACAGCAATTTCTCAAGGCTTGCAAACCGCATCTGTTGAGTTTGCGCTTGATTATTCGTGCGATATGTCAAAAGATGCAATTCTGGCTTCTGACCTTGCTGTAACAGTGCATGACATTAATGCTGCTGCACAAGGAAGAATCGGACTCGTTATTCTGCCTTTTGCATCAAAAGAAATTGTTGAAAAAGCTGATAAGTATTCCATAGCCTTGATTACAACCGGAATGACTAACGCTTTATATTGATAATTATTTTAATATATTTTCGAATTAACTGTTGACAAATTGGACTCAACTTGTTATAGTATTTATATGGAAATGGAATTGAGTTTAAAAAAGATTTGTGAAATCGAAGAACAGGTTATATCAAACATTGATTTGCTTGAAATTGCAAAGAGTTACTGCGATTATCATTTTGAAAAAGGTTACGAACTCTCTGCGCTGGGCACTATTATTAGTATAATTCTGAAAGAACAGAAAGCTATTGCAGATAGCATTGACGATATAATGTAACAATTTGTTTACAATTGGGCAATTATTTTTCTTGTCGGTACTTAAGCAACATGTGTAAAAAAAAATGAAAGGTTGCTTATGTGTCCAATGTCTATTAATCTCTCAAAATTTGCCTATCCGGAAATCAAGCAGGCAAAGTTTGTTGGAAAATTTCACAATTATACTTTTAATAATGGTATGTTTACTAAAGCTAACCGCGGTTTGCGTACAGAAAATATTAACTCCTGTACAGCAGGTGTCTTAAACGCGGGTAAGACTAATTTTATGTTTCATGCCGCTCCTGAAATGCAGCCTCTTGCTGGAATAAAGAAAGAAATTCAAAGCAAGGTCGAAACATTGCGAGAAACTTGTGATGAAGTTAAGGCTTTCATCTGCGGCGGTTTAGAGCTTGAACATAAGGATCCTGAATCCGTAAAGAGCTTTGATTTATACAACACAATTGCAGACACGCTTGATGAGCTCGGCGTGAAGTTTACAATGATGTGTGGTAAGCAAAAGGGCGCTTCCATGGATAATATATATGCTATTAATGAAAATGTTAATGTCTGGAGTGATGCTTTTAAAAAGCTTTTTACTCCTGAATGCAAGAATCTAAGCAAAGATGAGATTCTCGGACTTCTTGAAAAAGAGTACCAGTTTGTAGAGTCTAATGCAGA
>CANAXK010000099.1 GCA_947365485.1 uncultured bacterium | reverse complement strand
CCTAACCTTAGAAGATGTATGGGGATTGTCTTTCAGGATTACAAGCTTCTGCAAAACCAGACTGTTTACGATAACATTGCATACGTTATCAGAACTCTCGGCATAAGCTCATCTGACATCAGAACCCGCGTTACAGGAGCATTAAAAGTTGTAGGGCTTCTTGACAAGGCAAAAGCAAAGCCTACAGAACTTTCAGGTGGTGAGCAGCAGCGTGTAAGTATTGCGCGTGCGCTGGTTAATGGGCCTCCACTTCTAATCGCAGACGAGCCTACAGGAAACCTTGACCCGAAAAACTCGCTTGAGGTTATGCAGATTCTTGAGCAGATTAACCAGAGAGGTATTACCGTAATTGTGTCAACTCACGACTATACGCTTGTTGACAGATTTAGAAAACGCGTTTTAACCCTTGAAAAAGGCGAAATTATAAGAGACATTCAGGCAGGTACTTATGGACAATAGCAAGCAGCAGTTAAAATCACAGGTGAAAAAGCACATACCAAAAGATTGGCTATGTGAGCTGCGTATTGTCTACAGAATCGTGAAAGAAGCTGTGAACGACATTAAAAGAACGGGCATCATAAACCTTGTCATCATTACCACTATGGCTGCAATTCTGACAATATTCGGCGTGTTATTCAGATTCACGCTTTCTCTGTCAACTTTTGCAAATGAGCTGGGCAA
The DNA here is from genome assembly GCA_947365485.1 of uncultured bacterium. GTDB lineage: Bacteria > Cyanobacteriota > Vampirovibrionia > Gastranaerophilales > Gastranaerophilaceae > CAG-196. Next base: position 5,976 of record CANAXK010000099.1, on the reverse strand, counting down.
TGTTTTGGAGATATCTGTTTATCTTAAGTCAAACTCTTCTCCTGCCATCATCAAGGACAGAATCAAAGAGATTAAGCATGTCAAAACTGTGACGCTTAAAACAAAGGATGAATCTTGGAAATCTTTGAAAGAAGAATTGGGGCTTCATGATATTTCAAACCCTTTGCCGGATACGCTTAGGGTAAAGGTGGATAAGCCTGAAAACATACCGGAAGTATTCAGTCAGATTAAGCCTATTGCAGGCGTAGAGGATTTGGGTTATGCAAAAGAGCTTGCAAAGAAAATGCAGATGCTGACAAATGTGGTCAACACAACCATGATTTTTGTAATCATTATCTCTGCTGCGCTTACTATAACAATTATCAATAACACAATTCAGCTGGTAATTCAGTCGAGAAAAGAAGAAATAGAAATTATGCGGTTAATGGGCGTATCAAACTGGTACATCAAGACTCCGTTAATCATGCAGGGTGCGTTTTACGGATTTGTATCTTCTGTAATAGCAGTCATGCCTTTGAACTGGGTGCAGGGTCTTCTTATGAATGTGCATAAGTTTTTCCTCATTCCAAATCCGGCTTATGCGCAAAATATCGTAATAATAGCGCTTCTGCTTATTGGATCTGCTTTTGGAGCAATTGGAAGCTTCTTATCTATCAAGAAGCACTTACAAGTATAGAAGAATAGGTGACAAATATGGATAAAACAATTGAATTAGTTAATAGTGTAAAAGACATACAGGCAATGCCAAGCGTTATCGTTAAGGCATTGAACGTTATGAAAAAACCGACAGCAAGCATGAAAGAGATTGGCGATATCGTAATGTTTGACCAATCACTTACAATCAAGCTTCTTGCGCTTGTTAACTCTGCATATTACGGGTTTTCACAACAGATAAGCTCTATTAATATTGCGCTTTCACTGCTTGGGATGGTTAAAGTTAAGAACATCATTGTAGCAGTCGCAATGAAGCCAATGATGTCAAACGCGGGAGACAAAGAGCTCTGGAAGCACTCAATGAGAGTGGCAGCAGGCTGCGAATACCTTGCAAACTTAACCAAGATTATGGACTCAGACGAAGCGTTCATTTCAGGTTTTGTTCATGACGTGGGGAAAATGGTGCTTCACATGTCCAACGAAAAGATGTACGGCAAAGTTTTGTCAGCTGTTGCAGACGGTGCTGACATTCTTGATGCAGAGCGCAAATACTTTGACTCTGACCACGTTAAGGCAGGGTCTTTGCTTGCAAAGAGATGGCAGCTTCCAATCCTTCTTGCAAACATAATTTCATACCACCACAATCCGTCATTATCGTCAATTCCGGTTCCTTGTAACCTTGTTTGTTTGATTGACAAACTGGTACAGGAAAACTTCAACCCTAACGGACTTGATAAAGACTTTATCAAGACACTTGGTATTGATTTTGCTGATATTGAGGATTTGAGAAACGTTATTATGCAAAAGGCAGAGGTATTGATTGCAGAACTTTCATAGGGTAAAAACATGCAAAGCCGAATCGTATTAATATCAGATGATTCTGACTTTTTTGAATACATTAGAACAAAGCTCATGCTTAGAAAAAGCGATGAGCTTTTTACCTTTTGTTTTGATGAGCTTCCGGATAAAATCCACCTGCTATCATACTCACTCCTGATTATAAATAGCGAAAACTCCGAAGATAAGACTCTTGAACTTCTGAATTGGCTCAAAGGCACGCCTTCAATCCTCTTTGCCTACAATGAAAACAGCGAATTTAAGGTTAAAGCATACCATGCCGGAGCGCTCGGGTATGTAACTCCGCTTACTTCTGACGAGGAGTTTCAGGCAAAGATGATTCCAGCACTTTCTGCGGTTTCTCTACTTGAAAAAAATCAGCAGTACCGAGAAATTCTGGTGCAAAACAACCAGATTTTTGAAAGCAACGAGGTCTTTACAGACTATAGCGCAATTTTGGACAGGGAGCTTGATAAGATTAACAAGATGTCGACCCCTGCGGTGCTTGCAGCGATTTCACCTAACGACAAAACCAAGTTTCTGCTTCTTCCAAACCAGATTGAGACAATAATACTAAATAATATAAGAAGAAACGATGTCTTGATGAATTACGCATCTAACAAGTATTTTCTGCTTCTGTACAATACCAATATTGACTCGGCTCAAAAACTCTGGGCAAAGATTCAGGAACAGATTCCCCAAAAGATTTATGCAGGGTTTGCAAACGTCGGCTCAAAGGTGAGACAGCAGCTTATAAATGAAGTCTTAAACCGGCTCCATGAGGCGATAAACTATGACAAGGATTATGTTAGGACAAACAAAAACCCGATTAACGAGCTTGGCGGAACAGGCGGGAATTTCAAGTTTTTCAGACAGGAGTTCAATAAGAAAATCGAGCAGATTGTAACTCCTGTTTTTTACCACACCCAGCAAAAATACAATGACAAGCTTTTCGGGATGAGTATCGAACAGGGAATTGGCGAGGGCTACGGAACTCTGTATATTAAAAGCAGGCATGCGGTTGGCGCATTCAAGATTACAAGCCCGGGGTTTTCCAAGATTAATATTGATATAACCTACCAGACGAGCGCACAAAACATTGACGCAAAACGGATTACGCTTGAGCCGGAGGAGCTGGAAGCAGGTGTGCTTGAAGATTTATTAGAGCAGTTTATACTGGAATTTAAGAAGGAGATTAACGATGACAATACTTAATATTGAAAACAGCATTGTGATGATAATTGATGTGCAGGAAAAGCTCCTGAACGCAGCATTTAACAAAGGTTTGATTGAAAAAAAGTCAGAAATTGTGTCAAAGGCTGCAAATATACTAGGTATACCTCTAATCATTACCGAGCAGTATCCAAAGGGGCTTGGGGAGACCATTCCGGCAATTGAGTGCGGGAAACGATTTGAGAAAATAACTTTTTCTGCGCTTGAAAACAGCGATGTTTTGGAGGCTTTAAAAAGTTCTGGCAAAAAACAGGTAGTAATATTCGGAATCGAGACTCACATTTGCGTAAGCCAGACAGTCACCGCGTTAAGGAGCTTAGGGTATGAAGTTTATGTGGTGAAAGACGCATGCGGAAGCCGTGCAGAAGCAGAGCACCATGCCGGTTTAGAGCGGATGAAAGACAACGGCGCGCATATTATTACAGCAGAAATTGCGCTTTTTGAGTGGCTAAAGAGTGCAAAGCACCCGAATTTCAAAGAGGTTCAGAGCTTGATTAAGTGATTGTGCGCCCCTCGCCCCTTTGTGGGAGAGGGGTAGTTTTTCAATGTGAAGGCTATGCATGAACATTAGAAAAACGGGGTGAGGGGAACAACTTAAATCTTGGCTAATCTTTCCAGCTTTCTTAGCTTTTCTTTGGTAGTGCCGAGCCCGCACAGAAGCATTGCGGATTTTTCGTTGGTACGCTCGTCCTCTATATTATATTTATCAAACAAAATCTCTGATAATTCATAGCCGGAAATCCCGTCTTTCTTTATCAGAATTTTTGTTATGTCATCCCCGTAAAACTCCAGATTAGTAAGGCTCTCACGCACATCCTTAATCCCGCTAATCAAAGCCTCAATCTTTTTGCGCCCCCTTGAAGAGTTCAGATAATTTATATTAGCCTCGATAGTTGCAAGCATCGGGTACGAAGGAGAAGTTGTTGCAATCATTTTTAACGCAGATTCCACATCCAAATCGCAGTTACAGTGCAGAAGCGCAGTCGGATTAATCCCTCCGGCAGTCTTGTGCAGAGACTGGACAGTAAAATCCGCATACGGGATGGCTGTTTCCGGCAGGTTGTCACTAAACGGATACAAAGCCCCGTGTGCCTCGTCAACAATCAGCACAACGCCGCGTTTTTTGCACATACTGCTTATACAATGAATATCAGAAACAATCCCTTCATAGCTCGGTGAAGTCACAACGAGAGCTTTTGGAGAGTATTTTTCTATCAGTTTTTCGTACTCTTCGACACTTAAGGCCTCATAAACACCCCATTCCTGATTATAAGGAAGCGCATATTCAACAATCTCAGCTCCGGCTAGCCTTCCACCGTTTTTATGGCACGGGTGTGAGTTTTCCCAGACCAGCAGTTTATCTTCCCTAGAGCAAGCCGCAAGAATCGCAGCAATAACCCCGCTTGTGGAACCGTTTGTCAAAAAGCGGGTCGATTTTGTGTTATAAATCTTAGCAGCTCTTTTTTCGGCTGCTTCCAGTGCAGCGTCCGGATTAAGAGCCTCGACTTCTGAAATATCACACCTGTACCACTGATAAAACTTATGAAGGATACACAGTTTGCCGTCATGGCTCGGTGTTGTAAAAAGTGATTTTCTATTCTTTTTCCTGAAAAGTGATACTAAGCTCATATTTTTATTATATCAAAAACAGGTTTTAGGATTAAGTGTATTTCATACCACTTTAAAAATCATTCTAAAGTATTACCAATTCTTTAACACAACCCTCTTGAGAAGGGATTAAGTGTATGTTATAATAGAAGTGGTGGTAAAAAAAATCACCTCACCCCAACCCTCTCTTCAAGGAGAGGGAGAAAAAAAGAGTGTTATAGCCCCACACCACTCTCTAATAAAAAAGGTATCCTGTAACTTAAAGCAACATGGTGAAAGCGATGGATACGATACTATTACAGCGACCGAGGTATGAGAAAGCGGCAACAAGCGCCGCAGGAATAGGTATTGCCCTCTGCCTCCTATTATCCCAAAACTTACTTATATCCGCAAAAGATATCGGTAACATAGCAGGTTTATCTCCTTCTTTGAATTATGTCCAAACCCAGGAAAAGCTTGCAGAGGTATTTGAAGAAGAAATCGCAGCAAAGTATAAAAAATCCACAGTAGTAGAAGTAGAAAAAGGTGTTAAGCATGTCAGAATGATTCGTTTTTACAACAACAGACCCGTCAGGATTAACATAGTAGAGCTCTCACAGGGGGTAAACGACAATCTCGTAATAGAGCCCGCAATTGCTTCCAGCACCCTTGCAGCACGCTCAAAGATTTCCAGCATTGCAACAAGAGAAAATGCAATCGTCGCAATTAACGGGGGATACTTCAAGCCCCAGACCGGTGTACCTTTAGGAACGCTTATGATAAACAAGAAAGTCTACACAGGTCCAATCTACGACAGAGTGGCTATGGGAATTTTCGACAACGGATTTGAAATGGCGCGTGTACAGTTAAAAGCAAGTGTTAAAACAAATATAGGAGGGTTAAAAATTGATAATATCAATCAGCCTCGAATGTTGTCAACTCATACAATCGTTTATACGCCGGATTGGGGAGAATGTTCTCCGCCTTGTCCGAAGTATGGTATGCAAATAGTAGTCGAAGACGGAAAGCTCATAAAAACCTCCTACGGAAGCAACAAGATACCTGAGAACGGATACGTAATCGTAGGACCACAGAGTAAGTTAAGCCAGATAGCAGGCGCAAAAAGATTCAAGCTCGATATAAAGATGAATCCGGAGTGGAAAGAAGTTAATCATATAATAAGCGGCGGCCCGTATCTAATAAAAAATGGAGACATTTATGTTGATATGACAGCCCAGAAACTCAGCTCAATCGGCGGCAGAAACCCGCGCACCGCAATCGGATATACAAAAGACAACAACTTAATAATGCTGACAGCTGACGGACGCGAAGGCTCATCAATCGGACTTACGCTCATAGAGCTCGCCAATCTGATGAAGGAGCTTGGCTGCGTAAACGCAATGAACCTTGACGGCGGCGGCTCTACAGTAATGTACATAAAAGGACAAGTCGTAAACAGACCTGCCGTGCAAGGCGGAATCCCGCTTTCCCATACCCTCACAGTGAGGAAGCTAACCTAGAATTTATCTTCCATAATACATCGCTACAACCCCTATGGAAGTAAAGAAGCTGCCCCTTCCCGAATTTATTTCGGGGAGGGGTTTGAGTGTGCTACGCACGTAGATATATTGTCGGCTGACAATTGTATAACTACAGGATGGGATT
>CANAXK010000098.1 GCA_947365485.1 uncultured bacterium | reverse complement strand
TAAGCAGTGACAAACTTAATATTATCTGCGGGTCGTTTTACATGATTGGAGGTATGAAGTGGCTGAAATCTCTTCAAGCTTAGAGGATTATATAGAGGCGGTTTATAATATTTTTGTTGCAGAGAACAAGGTTAAGGCAATTGAGGTCTCAAGAAAATTAAATGTTTCACGCGCATCTGTAACAGAAGCACTCCAGAAACTCGAACAGCTTGGACTCATAAACTACGGTCACTACGGCACAATCTCTATAACCGACTCTGGAGTCAAAAAAGCAAAAGAAGTTATCAAAAAACATGAAATCCTTTCCCTGTTTTTTGAAAAAGTTCTTGGCGTAAACCATGAGATTGCCGAAGAGACCGCATGCAAGATCGAACACGTGATTGGTAATGAAGTGTTCAAGAAGCTTGAAAAACACACTAAAGAGCAGCTGAAATAGCTACCCCGTCTCAAAAGGGACTCTACACTAAATACTCTTGAATTTAACCAAATCCTGCTTTCTCATGCGGATATTCTCCGGTGTGATTTCCACAAGCTCATCATCACCGATGTATTCAAGACAATCTTCAAGCGATAACTCTTTGTGTGCCTGAAGCGTTACCATAACGTCTGCGGTTGCACTTCTCATGTTTGTAAGCTTTTTGGTCTTGCAGATGTTAACAACAATGTCCTGCGGACGGTTGCCTTCACCGATTATCATCCCGCGGTAAACCTTTGTCTTCGGTGTTACGAAAAATACGCCGCGGTCTTCAAACTGAGCAAGCGCGTACGGAATTGCTTCACCGTTTTCGTGAGCAAGGATTGACCCGCTTCTCTGCTTTGGAATATCACCGGCATAAGGCTTGTACTCGTCAAATGTGTGGTACATGATGCCTTCACCGCGTGTCATACGGATGAACTCTGTGCGGAACCCGATTAAGCCGCGGGCTGGAATTGAGAACTTCATGTTTGTTCTGCCGTTGGCGTTCTGCATTTCAAGCATTGTTGCTTTCCTTCCTGAAAGCCTGTCAATGCAAGAACCTGCGTATTCTTCCGGAACATCAACCAGCAAGTTTTCAAACGGTTCCTGAAGGTTTTCACCCTCTCCCTTAAATATAACTTCCGGCTTTGATACCTGAAACTCGTAACCCTCACGACGCATTGTTTCTATTAGTACTCCGAGGTGAAGCTCGCCTCTGCCGCTAACTTTGAAACAGTCAGTAGAGTCAGTGTCTTCAACGCGCAAACTTACGTTCTTTTCTAATTCATCGTAAAGACGTTTTCTGATTTGTCTTGATGTTACAAACTTACCTTCTTGACCCGCAAACGGACTGTCGTTTACAGAAAAGTTCATTTGAAGAGTCGGCTCGTCAACTTTGATGAGCGGAAGTGCTTCAATGTTGTTAGGGTCACAAAGTGTTTCACCGATTTGGATATCAGGGAAACCTGCAATGCCAACAATGTCACCGGCTTCGGCTGATTCAATTTCAACACGTCCTAAGTCCTTAAATCCGAATAGCTTTGTGATTTTTCCTCTTGAAACTTTGCCTTCTGCGTTAATCCACGCAACCTGATCCTGGGAGTGCACTACGCCGTTAACAACACGGCCGATAACGATTCTTCCTACATACTCGTTGTAATCAAGCGTAGTAGCTCTGAATTGGAACGGTTTAGTTGAATCTCCGCTTGGCTCCTGGATGTTTTCTAAAATGCAGTCAAGAAGCGGAACCATGTCCTTTTTCTCATCATCAAGGTGCTTGATAGCAAACCCGTTCAGGCTGCTTGCATAAATGTAAGGAAAATCAATCAGGTCTTCTCTGTCAGTGAGTTCTGTAAACAGGTCAAAGACTTTGTCCAATGTTCCGTCCGGATCACCTGCCGGCTTGTCAATTTTGTTGATTACAACAATGATTTTTATTCCGAGTTCAAGCGCTTTAGAAAGAACAAATCTTGTCTGCGGCATAGGGCCTTCTGCTGCGTCAACAATCAGAAGCGCGCCGTCTACCATACCTAAAACACGCTCAACTTCTCCGCCGAAGTCTGCGTGGCCCGGGGTGTCTACAACATTGATTTTAACGCCCTTGTAGTCAATTGAGATGTTCTTCGAAAGGATTGTAATCCCTCTTTCTCTTTCAAGGTCGTTGCTGTCAAGAACACGTTCCTGAACCTGCTGGTTTTCTCTGAAAGCACCGCTCTGTTTGAGCATACAGTCAACCAGCGTTGTCTTACCGTGGTCAACGTGAGCGATAATTGCTATATTTCTAAGATTTTTTGCCATATCCAAATTCCTATAATTTTTACGTCTAGTGTAGTTTTTACACTTTTATTGTAAGATATCAAGCTGAAAAAACAAGAGAAAACTAAAAAATTTGTGGTATAATATTTTTGTAAAATATAGGAGCAAATTTAATGGATGATTACAAAATTATTATTACAGTATCTGGAACAGACAAGGTTGGTATTGTAGCAAGTGTCTCCGGTATTCTTGCAAAGTACAAAGTTAATATTGAGGATATTAAGCAAACGCTTATGCAAGGCCATTTTGTAATGTTTATGCTCTGCGATATAAAAGAGGCTGAGCTCAACTTCAAAGAATTAAAAAATGTTTTGATTGAAGAGGGAAACCGTCTTGAGGTCGAAGTTTGGGTCCAGAAAAAAGGCATTTTTGAAAAAATGCATACGGTGCAATAAGTAAGTGAACGAAATTGAAAAACTTAAAGAGATTTCAGCATTTTTCCAGAAGATGAATGGGAAAATTATGTTGATAACCCTTATCACAAAAGCAAAAAAAGAAATTGAACGTTATGACTTGGAATCCGGACGTAAGAGTCTTGAGGAAGCTTTTTCTCTAGATCCTGAAAACCCTGCTGTGCTTAGAGGGTTTGGATGCATTGAGCAGGCAGAAGGAAAATATGAAAGCGCTATAAAGTATTATAAAAAAGCACTCATGTTTTCTGAAGAAAAAGAAGTCGAGCACACTCTTATTGGGATGGCTTATTATTTTCAGGATAAGCTTGATGAGGCGGTTAAGTATTTCAATCTTGCAATAGACGAAAATGATGATTACGATTCTGCTTATGAGGGCAGAAATCAGGCGATGCTTGAGAACCATTTGAAGATCGTGGATTTGCAGGAAGCATTAAAAAAATACTTCTGAGTTTAAAATTAAGAACAATAACGCTGCTGTCATTGATTGCTACAATTTAAGTGGAACGTAAAACCTTTTAATATTATCTTGGGAAACCAGCCCAGGGAGGTTTTATGCAAATAAAAATACTACTTGTCGAAGACCAGAAATTAATGAGAATCGGGATAAAATCATTATTCTGCGACTATCCCGAGCTTGAAATAATCGGCGAAGCTGTAAACGGTAAAGAGGCCGTTGAAAAATCTAAGCTGATAAAACCGGATATCGTACTCATGGATATAGGGCTGCCTGATATATCAGGAATTGAAGCCACAAAACAAATCCTTGAGTATAATAATAATATAAAGGTTATCATCCTGACATCCCATGTTGCAGAAGATGACTTGAACGCAGCGTTTGCTGCCGGAGCAAGCGCGTATGTGATAAAAGATATTTGCACTGATTTTCTAATGAATGTCATCAAGATGGTAAAAGAGGGTGCAATGTGGATAGACCCGCAGGTCGTCCCGTTTATCCGTGATAAAAATTGTGGGGTTATACCTTCAAGGCAACTGTCACGTACTGCTTTTAAAGAAAACCATTCTAATCTTACGCAGAGGGAATACGAAGTTTTGAAGCTTGTTGTGGATGGACAATCCAATAGCCAAATCGCAAAAACCCTGACGATAAGCGAGCATACGGCAAAGGCGCATGTGTGTAATATAATCCAGAAGCTTGTTGTAGATGATAGAACGCAAGCAGCAGTCAAAGCTCTTAAAGAAGGTCTGGTTTAAATCCAGACCTTCTTTTATTTTGGTTTATAATAAATATACACATGTCAAAAAAGGAGTACATTGATGCCAAGACTAATCGACGCAATAGGAAAAATGAGTGTTAATAGACAGGTGATTTTTCCATCAAGGATAAAGGAAACAGCAAAATCACTTCCACAAAAATTTCCGTTGGATAAACTTACACTCAAAAATAAGCTTAAGACAAAGGTTGCCGTCGGGTCAGAAGACAGCGTAAAAAAGTTTTCTGATTTTATAGAAAGAAATGACACGGTCTTCGCTCCTTGGGCCAATCATCTAAACAGGCAGCCAAAGACAGATTGTTTTAAACAGGTTCCAATCAACACGGTAAAACAGCCGAAAGAAGTGAATGAACACAAAGCTATTCGTGAGGCTTACAAGCTCTCTGACTGGCTTAGAAGGACAGATGCAATAATAGCACATACGTTTAAACGGTAACAAATTATTACAACATACCCACTTCCTGTATGTTTGGTGTAAAATAGGGTAGTAATATGGTTGCATATTGCATTTTAGTTAGAATAGGAGAAGGACGGTTTAATACCGGTTGTGTATAAATTATGACGATACAAGAATGGTTTGACAAACGTAAAGAAGCTCAAATCGAGAGAAGAGCTAAAGAAATTAAGGGTATTGATAATGATGCCGCAGGTCTCTGGACAAAGTGCGTTCATTGCGATTCCCAGTTGATGAAAGCAGAATTAGACGAAAATTTAATGGTGTGTCCGCATTGCGACTACCACTTTAGAATAAACGCCAGAACAAGAATTTCACAGCTTTTTGATAAGGGCTCTTTTGAAGAATTGTTCAAGAATGTTCTCCCTTGCGACCCTCTTAATTTTGTTGATACAGAATCATACGCAGAGCGTCTTAAAAAGGCTCATGATAAAACCGGACTTGATGAGGCTGTAATTACCGGCATTGGTAAAGTTGAAGGTCACAGAATCGCAGTTGCTGTTATGGATTTTGATTACATGGGCGGTTCAATGGGCAGCGTGGTTGGTGAAAAGGTTACGCGAATTATGGAAAAAGCTCTTGAGCTTAAGCTTCCGATGCTTGCAATTACTTCATCAGGCGGTGCAAGGATGCAGGAAAGCGCATTAAGCCTTATGCAGATGGCAAAAACTTCTTGCGCTGTTGCAAGATTGGATGAGGCTGGGTTGTTATACATTAACCTTTTGACAGAGCCGACTTTTGGCGGTATTACAGCTAGTTTTGGGACTCTGGGTGACATAATTATTGCAGAACAGGGGGCAAGAATCGGGTTTGCGGGAAGAAGGGTTATTGAGCAGACAATCAGGCAGAAGCTTCCGGACGATTTCCAGACAGCAGAATATCTTTTGAAATTCGGTCAGGTGGACATAGTCTCCAAGAGAAAGAATTTAAGGAAAACACTGGCTAATATTTTAGATATGCATGGAGTATAAAGAAGAAATGGCAACAGTTTTAGATTTTGAAAAACCAATAGTAGAAATACAGAAAAAAATAGATGAACTAAAAAAAATGAGCGAAAATTCCGGCATGGATTTAGACGAACAAATCCAGACATTTGAACAGCAAGCTCAAGATTACAAAAAGGAGTTGTACTCAAAATTGAAACCTTCACAAAAACTACAAATAGCAAGACATCCGGAAAGACCAAAATTTCTGGACTACGTAAACCTGATTTGCGATGACTTCATTGAACTCCACGGTGACAGAGAAGGTATGGACGATAGAGCAATCATCGGCGGACTTGCTAAAATTGACGGAAAACCGCTCATGCTTATCGGGATTCAAAAAGGTAAAACCACAAAAGAGAATTTGGAATACAATTTTGGTATGCCGCAGCCGCAGGGTTATAGAAAAGCCTTGAGACTTTTCAACCACGCAAACAAATTCAATCTTCCGGTTGTAACCCTAATCGACACACCAGGTGCTTATCCTGGTATTAAAGCCGAAGAAACAGGCCAGGGTGCAGCGATTGCGGTTAACCTCAGAGAGATGGCGAAACTTAATGTGCCGATTGTAGCAATAATTACCGGCGAAGGTTGCAGTGGCGGGGCTCTAGGGCTTGCTGTTGCAAATAGGGTAATGATGCTTGAGCACGCATACTATACAGTAATTTCTCCGGAAGGCTGCGCTTCGATTCTGTGGCGTGATGCTGCGAGGTTTGCTGATGCTGCGGAGGCGCTAAAAATAACATCAAAAGACTTGCTTGAGCTTGGGCTTATTGATGAAGAGATTCCGGAGCCATTAGGCGGAGCGCATGCTGATTACGCTGCAGTAGGTAACAGCATGAAATCTTCGATTCTTAATTCGCTGGCTGAGCTTTCAATGATGTCGGCGGACGAGTTGAGAAACGACAGGTATAATAAGTTCCGCGCGATGGGTAGGTTTTTGGAATAACTCGGAGCATAAATTGAATAACTATTTTGAATTAAGAATATCAATAAACCCTGAAATTGAAGAGATAGTCTCTGATATTTGTTTCTCAAATTTTGAGTGCGAAGGAGTGGTTCTTGCAGAAGAAGCATATAAAGACCTTGAGATGACCTCTACGACCAGAGGAACCTTAAGAGTTTTTCTTACAGAGCTGGATTCAAACCCTGTTGAAATACTGAAAACAGAACGCGAACTCCTCAAAGAGCGAGGGTTTACGGACGAAGAACTCGGAAGCTGGGAAATCTCGCTTGATGAAAAAGAAAATCAGGACTGGTCAAAAAAATGGAAAGAAAAATGGACTGTAACCCATGTTACTGACAAAATCGCAGTTGTTCCGAGCTGGCTAAGCTACGAACCAAAACAGGGTGAAATCACAATTACGCTTGACCCTGGCTGCGCTTTTGGAACA
>CANAXK010000097.1 GCA_947365485.1 uncultured bacterium | reverse complement strand
CTTTTTTATTTGGTAAGTTTAATATTACAGATTGATACAATAAGTCATAAATGTCGATTTCTTTTTCTCCGTTCAAATCTGTAATGAACTGTCCTGACTGGAGTTCGACCTCTTGCGAGTACTCATCATAAAGTGAATGTTTTGCAAAGGTTTCGTTAATATCGAAGTCCAAATCGTAATCAAATTTGCTTAAGCACCTGTCACATTCCAATTTTATTACACCTTGTGCGTGACCTGATACTTTAATGTAATCGCCTAAAGATTTTAAATCTAAATCAGCGCTTAACTCGCAATCAAGCTCGTCGATATTCTCGTCAAACTCGACATGCAAAGTCTTATCGGCTTCCTTTTCAATATCTTCGATAGAAATCTTATACATACGGCTCTTCCTGCAACACAAGTCCTGCTATCTGTGTCGAAACAAAGCAAACTTTTTTAATCGGGCCCATCGGCTCTTTTTCAACTAATACAGGAGTTGGACTTTTCATAAGCTGTTTTAATTCCGCATAAACTGCCTGCGCGTTTTCAAAATACATTACAACAGGTGTTGCAGAACCCTTTAGAAAAAGCACTACAGCGAGTCTTGTTTTTTGAGGTGTGTTAAATTGCTGAACCATGTTTGTCTCCTTGGTTTGTAGTATGATTTTATTATAATACAAAAACGGGCTGGTGGTTAAATGAATACGGAAAAGATTAATAATATACTGAAAAACGACGGAGTTATCGCATTTGTAACAGATACGGTATGGGGAATCGGATGCCTTCCGACAAGCGAAAAAGCCGTTAAACGCATCTACGAAATCAAACACAGAGACGGCAAAAAACCTCTGATTCTGATGAGCGACGAAGTCTATAATCTTTTTGACTATGTGAAACAACCGGTTGAAAAAGAAGCACAAAGACTAGTGAAAAAACATTTTCCCGGCGCTTTGACCCTCGTGGTTGAAAAATCAGAAAACACACCGGATTACATAACCTCAGCAATGCCGACTGTCGGAATAAGAATCCCTGATAACGAAACATTCGCCGGAATTTGCAGAGGTATTGATGGACGGGTGCTTGCAACCACAAGCGCGAACCTTTCAGGAGAACCTGCTGCACTGACTTACGAGCAGGCACTTGAATACATCGGAGACAAAGTCGATTTGGTGGTGCCTTCCTTTGGGTGCGAAGCACAGGGCAGAGCTTCCACTGTCGCAGGATTTAAGGATGGAAATGTTGTGATTTACAGACAGGGTGAAATTGAAATTTAATTAGGTAGCAAAAAATTTTTTATACGGGGTTTATAAAAAATATGATTACCCTGTTTTCTAATAATAACTCCCCAAATTTTGGCTACAGATTTCCGAAGAAAGCTGTTGATGACCCGCGCTTTATCTCGCATCTTAGCTGTGCAAAATGCGGCAAAAGGATGTTTACTTTTCCGGAGTGTAATGAAATAATAAATAGCTTTAGGGTCTCTTCTTCTGCTGTTATGAAGCACAAGGAGTTCAAGGCTTTTAAGGACACACCGGAATTTAACTTTTTGGCGCTGGTCGCAAAACGGTACCCGCGATTAATTTTCCCTAGAGCGGTTGCTCAAAAAGATGTACGGGCAGAATTATTGGATTTACCCGAAGAGATGCAAAACAGTATTAAGAATTTAGTTAATAAAAGCAAAGGTATTTGTAAAAGTGCTCCCCAAATTATAAAGAAACTTACTGCATTGAAGCCTGTTTTGCCGGAAATTTATCAGAATTTGATTGAAGTTATGGACGAATACGCAAAGCTGTATCCTAAATTAACTTTTAAAGAAATATTCACGAAACCGGAAATTGTCGAGTATTTTCGAAATACAGCGACGAATGACGGATTTGGATATGAGAATATTATTTTGAAGTTTTCAGATTATGGATATGATGATATGAAATTGATCAAAAATATTGTAGGAAGTTTAGCTAACACATTTGACCATATCATACCAGATTCTCAGAACGGAACCAGGTCTTACAGCAATGGTTTATATATGCACCAATTCTGTAATCATACAAGGGGAGCAGTTGCCTATAGTGATATTCAGGAGGCGTCTCCTGATTTTAAGAATAATATTCAAAAACAAATTAATAAAATTTCGGCATTTATAAATGCAGGCAAGCTAACAAAGATGTCAGATTTGCCGCGCAAGGTAAAGAGAAGAATTGACGAATATACAGACGGTAAAATAGTTTTAAATATTAAGAAACATTTGAGACAGCACAAGGCAAAGTTGGATGATAAGAAAAATGAGTTGAATGCGAGAAAAAGCGAACATCTTGAACAATTTAACCGTGTAAAAGAAGAAATGGACGATGTTGAAAGACAAATAATTGAACTTAGAAGAATGCAGGCTAAACTGCGTGATGAAAAAAAATACTATTATGAATGCATGATAAAAGATAACAAGGCTATCGATAATGCTAAAAGAGAATATAATAATTTTTTGGAAGAACTCGAGCGTGACAAAAAGAAAAAATAACAGGTTTTAACTTTGGTGTATAATTGACTTATGGATTATCTGAATAACAAATTTGATGTAATCGTAGTTGGAGCAGGCCACGCAGGATGCGAAGCCGCACTCTCTGCTGCACGACTTGGATGTAATGTCCTACTTTGCACCCTCAATGTCGATAATATTGCACTCCAACCCTGCAACCCTGCAATTGGAGGCCCTGCAAAATCAACCCTTGTGAGAGAAATCGACGCTCTCGGCGGAGTTATGGGCGAGGTTGCAGACGCTACTTATATCCAGATGAAAACCCTCAACTCTTCTAAAGGCCCTGCTGTTAGAGCACTTAGAGCTCAATCAGACAAAAAAGAATACACGCAATATATGCGCAATATTCTGGAAAACACTGATAATATCTGGATAAAACAAACCTGTATCACGGATATAAAAGTAAAAGACGGTCAAATCACAGGCGCAGTCGACGAGTTTGGACTTGAATACTCTTGTCGCGCAATAATCCTTACAACAGGCACATCCTTAGAAGGCAAAATGTATGTGGGCTTGCAGGCATATTCAGGCGGAAGACTCGGAGAACGCGCAGCAATAGGGCTTTCGCAATCCTTGAGAGACCACGGAATTGTTACCAAAAAACTCAAGACCGGAACTCCGGCACGCGTGGATAAACGCACTATTGATTACTCAAAAATGGAAATCCAGCCGGGTGATGAGAAGCTGAGCTTCTACTCCTTCAAACCAAACCGCCCTATGCGCGAGCAGGTGCCGTGTTACCTTACCCGCACAAACGAAGACACACACGCAATAATCCGAGCTAACCTTGATAAATCACCGATGTATCAGGGCTTGATTCAAGGCGTCGGGCCAAGATACTGCCCGTCAATTGAAGACAAGATTGTAAGGTTTGCCTCAAACCCTTCGCACCACATCTTTATTGAGCCGGAAGGCTTAAACACTTATGAAGTCTATATTCAGGGATTCTCAACTAGCCTGCCGGCATGCGTTCAGGTGGAAATGCTCCGCTCGCTTCCGGGCTTAGAAAAAGCGCATATTATTAAACCGGCTTATGCGGTCGAATACGACTATGTTCCGGCGATTCAGACAAAGCACTCTTTGATGTCAAAAGATATTGAAGGTTTGTTCTTCGCAGGTCAGATTAACGGCACAAGCGGGTACGAAGAAGCTGCTGCACAGGGCTTGGTTGCAGGGATTAACGCGGTTAAGTATATGAACAACTCTGACCCGCTCGAACTTTCGCGCGCTTCATCATACATAGGAACACTGATTGACGATTTAGTCACAAAAGATATTCAGGAACCTTACAGAATGCTCACTTCGCGCTCCGAGTACCGACTTCTTTTGAGGCAGGATAATGCTGATGAGCGTTTGACAAGAATCGGGCATGAAATCGGGCTCGTGGATGATGCGCAGTATCAGAGATTTCTTGCGAAGCAGGAAAGTATCTCAAGAGAAATCGAGCGGTTGAAGGAAACGAAGATTTCTGCAACAGACGAGGTCAATTCAATTCTTGCAAAGCACAGCGAGCACATTGACAAGGGCATAAGGCTTGCAGAGCTTCTTAAGCGTCCGAACATCAATTACAGTATTTTTAAAGAGTTGGACGAAGAGACCTCAAGGCTTAATCTAAGTGACGACATTACAGACGAGGCCGAAGTTCTTATCAAGTACGACGGCTACATAAAGCGTCAGGAGCAGCAGGTTGAGACTTCTGAAAAGCTCGAAAAATACAGGATTCCGGCTAACATTGATTATTCACAAATCAAGCATATTTCAACCGAGACAAAAGAAAAGCTGGAAAAAGTCCGACCGACAAACCTTGCGCAGGCTTCCAGAATCGGAGGTGTAAAGCCTGCTGATATTTCGGTTTTGATGGTAATGCTTGGCAAGTAAGGGGTAAAAGACTTCGGTTTTGCGTGAGGCTATTAGCTTGGCGCCATTCTCTTCACTTATTTTGCAATTTCTGCTAGAATGATTGCATGGCAGATTTGGTGGAAAAATTAAAAGAAATCGGGTTCAACACTTACGAGGCGAAAGTCTACATTGCGCTTTTAAAAAAGTACCCTGCAACTGGCTATGAGGTTTCGAAACTCGCTAACATCCCGCAATCAAGGACTTATGACACCTTAAAAGTCCTTGAGGAGAAGAATGTTGTCGTATCAGCCAACACAAAACCAGTTACCTACACCCCGATAAAGCCAAAGCAGCTCACGTCCAGGTTCCAGAAGAAAATGACCTCAACTATCAATTTTCTGGACAAGCACCTTCCGAATGTGAAAGACGACTATAACGAGCCGATAATGACGATTACAGGCAAGCAGAACATTCGGGACAAAATAATTGAGGTTATCCAGAATGCGAAGCGCGAGATTTACATGGAGGTCTGGTCGCAGGACTACAAAGTTTTTGAGCAGGAGCTTCTTAACGCCTACAACCGGAACGTTGAGATAAGAATCGTGGGTTATGACAATTTTCAGACCCGTTTCGGGCTTGTGTTTGAGCACGCGTTTGCAAGAGATATTGAGCTCTCGCTCGGCGGGCGCATGGTGATTATTGCGACTGATGATTCAGAAGGGGTTGTTGGCAAGATTTCGTCGCTCAAAAACGATATTGCTGATACGAATATTATTTGGACGAAAAACAAGGGCATTGTTTTTATTATAAAAGAATTTATTGTTCATGACATGTACCTTATTGACGTTGAAGAAAACCTCGTCGAGCAGATGAAATACATTTACGGCAAAGGATTTAAGCGCCTCAAAGACAAAGTTCTCGGCTCAAACGCGACTTATATGATTCACTAAGTCGGATAGCGTCTTGCAATTCTTATAAAAAAGTGTATAATAATAATTCCAAGGAGGTGTGTGATATGAATCCTATGAGCATTTCTGTTGTCCGAAACCAGCAAAAACAGGCGTTGATTCGAAAAAACTATTCAGAAATCTACGCCCATGAACTCGCTCACAAAAACGCGGGCGGCTCACTTGCAGGCCCGATTGTGATTGAGAAAAACTCCGATGGGATTCCAATTGGAGGGCATGTTTCAATAAGAATGCCATCTCTCAACAAAAAGAATCCAAAAGAAACAATCGGGCAGGCAGAAACAGTTATCAAATCCGCAATGGCACCATCAGACCCTTCAAGTCAGGACTACAAGGTTGCAGCGCAGGCGCGGAGAATAAAAGCGCAGGCGCAGAGAATAGATTATTACGCATAAAAAATCCGGATTTATAATCCGGATTTTTTTGTTTTCTACATTGATTTTCTATCTGCCAGCTCTTCCATCTTGGCATCGTTCAAACGGGTGTCACCCTTAACTCTTGAGTAAGAGAGGTAGCCGTTCATTCTGTCAATCTTGGTAAGATTTCTGCTTCCGCATTTCGGGCAGACATCCATGTTGAGCTCTTCGTGACCGCAATCATCGCAGTATGAAAGTGACAGGTTAACACCTTCGTAGAATCCCATATCCATTGCACGATGAACAAGTGTTTCAACCGCTTCTGTGTTGTAGTTAAGTGGATATTTTACATACTGAATCTTACCGCCGTTCAATAAATCCCAGAAACGTTTTTCACAGTCCTGTTTCTCAATCGGTGTGATGTCTTCGCTAACATGGCAGTGGAAGCTGTTTGAAACATATCCTCTGTCAGATACGTTTGCAACTACGCCGTACTTTTTACGGAACTGCTTAATCTGAAGCCCGCAAAGGTTTTCAGCAGGTGTGCCGTAGATTGCGTATAAGTAACCGTCCTGCTCCTTGAACTCGTTAACTTTCTTGTTGATGTATTCCATAACCTCAAGCGCAAACGCACCGTCTTCAACAAGTGACTTGCCGTTGTGCAATTCCTGAAGCTCGTTCAATGCTGTGATACCAAATGAAGCAGTCGCAGACTTCAACAAAGGCTTGATTTTGTCATGAATACCCAAATGTCCGCCTAAGAACCCGCCTTCGCAATAAGCAAGAGGGTTTACAGAAGCCTTCATCTCTCCTAAGTATTCGTAAGTTCTGATGTGAAGCTTTCTGATGAGCTCCATATAGTAATCAAGAACTTCATAAAAATCTTTGCTTTCTTTCTTAGCCTTGGCATAAATCATTGGTAAGTGTAAGCTTATAGCACCAATGTTGAAACGACCAACGAAAATCGGTGAATCGTTCTCATCAGCAGGGTGCATACCGCCTTTTTCAAACCAAGGTGATAAGAACGCTCTGCAACCCATTGGAGAAACAACTTTACCGTATTTTTTGTACATAGAAGCTACATAGCCTTCGCCTGAAAGTGATAACCAGTCAGGATACATCGCTCTTTTTGAACACTCAATGCCAGCTTTGAATACATCTTCGTTAACCTTGCCATGTCCGTGGATGTTTTC
>CANAXK010000096.1 GCA_947365485.1 uncultured bacterium | reverse complement strand
GGTTCTTACGTTCTTAACTCAACTAACGGTAAGAAAGAACGTATCTCAAGATTGGTTCGTATGTACGCTGACCAACGTCTTGAAGAAACAGAAGTTTACGCAGGTGATATCTGTGCAGCAGTTGGTTTGAAAGACACTACTACAGGTGATACATTGTGCGACGAAAAAGCTCCAATTATCCTTGAAAGAATGACTTTCCCTGAACCGGTTATCTCTGTTGCGATTGAACCAAAAACAAAAGCTGACCAGGATAAAATGGGTATAGCGCTTCAGAAACTTGCTGAAGAAGATCCTTCATTCAGAGTTAAATCAGACGCTGAAACAGGCCAGACAATCATTTCAGGTATGGGCGAACTTCACTTAGACATCATCGTTGACCGTATGTTGAGAGAATTTAAAGTTGAAGCTAACATCGGTAAACCACAGGTTGCTTACAGAGAAACTATCCGTGGTAACGCTGATCAGGATTCTAAATTCGCTCGTCAGTCAGGTGGTAAAGGTCAATACGGTCACGTTAAGATTAGAATCTCTCCTGCTGAAGAAAACGCCGGCTTCGTATTCGAAAACAAAATTGTCGGTGGTGCTATTCCTAAGGAATACATCGAACCTGCAAGAAAAGGTATGGAAGAAGCTCTTGAAGGCGGTATCTTAGCCGGATTCCCTATGATTGACGTTAAGGTTGAACTTTATGATGGTTCTTACCACGAAGTCGACTCTTCAGAAATGGCGTTCAAAATCGCTGGTTCAATGGCGATTAAAGAAGGTACAAGAAAAGCACAACCTTGTATCCTTGAGCCTATGATGAAGGTTGAAATCGAAATTCCTGATGAATTCACTGGTACAATCATTGGTGACATTTCAAGAAGACGCGGACGTGTTGAAGGTCAGGAACCTGTAGGTAACACAGGTAACGTAATCGTAAGAGCGTTGGTACCTTTGGCAAACATGTTCGGTTACGCAACTGACTTGAGATCAAACACTCAAGGCCGCGGTACATTCTCTATGGAATTTAAATGCTACGAACAAGTACCTGCTAACATCGAAAAAGAAATCATCGAAAAATCAGGCTCTTCTAAGTAGGATAGAGAAAAATATAAATAAAATCGGGTGTTTATATTAAACACCCGATTTTATTATTTATGTTATAATTTGAATATACATTGAAAATAAAATAATGTAGGGAGCCGTTCCGACAACTTTCTTTCTCTTATAAAAAGTATTACGGTTATATGCAATTGAGAAAGGAGGTTGAGCATGCGTCGATTGCTAATAAAAATAGCTATCGCCCTGATAGTGATGATAGCTACTTTACAATCCGTATTGTAAAGGAAACGGTTAAGCTCTAGTTCCCAGCTAGGGCTTTTCCCTTACATATATATTATAACTGATAGCTTTTGACTTTTCAAGTGTGCTCAAAAATAAAATCTAAATCACACTAATAATTTCTTCCCACTCTGTTAGAATGCAATTCATGTGCGTGATTATTGTAGATAACTTGTTGTAGCAAAATTTTAATACTTTGATATTTTTGCGCTCTTTGTTTATTACTAGCTTTTCGAGGATTCTTAGATGCAGCCTGTGCGCAAAAAATACCGCAAGAAATTTTTGACTTATTTCTTTCAAATCGTCGTATATTTCTGTTTCAATGGAATCTTCCTGAATCTTGCTTTTGATAATTCTATCTTCTGCATTTTCTAATTCTTTTAAAAATTTTTTTTCTTCTTTGTTCATTTTGTAACCAATCATATTTAAATCTGTTATATTCATATTGTATTAAGTTGATAGTAATAAGTCAATAGCTTACTATAGTGTTATGAATGATGATCGTAGTAAGATAAGTGACAAAATTTCTAAGAAAATAAAACTTGAAAGAGCTAAGCTGAACTTTTCTCAAGAGGAATTGGCTTTTCGAGCTGGTGTGAATAAAAATACTATTTGGAAAATTGAAACAGGCCAAGTCTCACCTCAAATCGATACTTTAGAAAAAATTGCAAATGCTTTAGGCATGGATTTAAATGCCCTAATTCTTGATAGCAAAGTAGATTTATAACACAGTAGGGTGCGCTCACGAGCGCACCATGTTGCTTTACAAATTAACCGCAAACCCGAACAACTCCGCGGCTCTAAAATTATACGCCCTGCCGTCATCCTTGGTAAACAAATTCTCCCAATGCGAAAGCGGCGTGCCGTCCGTTGAATACGACGGATTTGTCATCATTAAATGATGTGTATTCGTGTCGTACCTCAGCGGAAACAAGTCTTCCATTTGCATGAAGCTTGGAAGCTTGTCACTCGGGTATTCGTAAGCAAAAAGCGTCGAATTAATCCGGTTAAGCCGGTCTTCGTAGCTTCTTCCGCCCTCGTCGTTGTCGTTCGAGACTTCAACACCCGGCGCGTACTCTTTGCTGTACTTGAATTGGGTTGACCAGCATTTGACCTTGTCGTAATTATCAGGAGGCACAAACGCTGTACCCGTTGTAAGTCCGAGGTTTTTATACCGTTCAAAATCTCCGGTACTCTTTTCTCCAACAAAGCTGAGCGAGGTTTTGCCCGAGCGGGTTCGGATTTCGTATAGAATGTATTGCATCTGCTCGTACCCCGGAAGCGCGCCCACGCCCGCGTAGTTTTGCATGTCGTAGCCGCCGATGTGTTTAGCCGAATCAATGAAAATTGACTCGAATCCGAGATTAATCAGCTTAACGTGTTCATTAATAAACATTTCCTGGTGTTCAGGGTTGTCCCAATTAAACGTCACGTCGTTTTCATAAGGGTAGGCAACCTTTATCTGGTCAGCAGAAATTACTGTTCTGAATCCGGTTTTGAGTCCATGGATATGTGCAAGCTGATTAAACGCCTGAAACTGTTCTTCGGGTGAAATCTTGTCTACGATATCGTAGTCAATAATATTTCCGCTGTATCCGGCGTTAAGTTTTATACCGTAGATGGAATTTTCTTCAAACGGGCCTTTGTTATAGCCGTCACCGTAGATATTCGGGAAGATTTGTGACAGAATCACGCAGTTTGCCCAGCTTTTTGCGGAAGGCGGGAGTGCAGGAAGCAGCTTGATTGAGCTAAGGATTCCGTTTTTTGTTCTGTCGCCGTGCATTTCTGCAATGGCGCGGTTGTTTATTTCGATATAATTTGCGAGCCGGCCCCACTTGTCACCGTAGTTTGGCGTTTCGATATTGTCCGGAAAAGTCGGGTAGAACTCTCCGCTTTCGTTGATTGTAACAAGTGATTCCACTGCTTGTTTTACGCTTCTGTTCAGAAGTTCTGATGGCAGGATATTTGCGAGCCATTTTTTATTGCCTGATGCAAAGGTGCGTTCTTTGCTCCATTCATCAGGGCTTAATTTAGTATTTTCTCCAAGAGTATTAAGTAGTTTATTTACAGCATTCATACTAAAAGTTTAGCGCTAATCGGGCTTAAAAAATCCTGCTTTAGTCTAATTAGTATCTAATCTTTTCTGGTAATTTAGCCAAGAGCCAATACAGCTGCAAGTGAGAGCAGCAGTGAGAAATAGACCATCAGATTTCTGGACTGGTACATCCTAATCATAAACGCCCATGCGTTGAGCTTAATCAACCGCTCTTTGTTTTCCATCGGAAAATGGAACCACCTGTTTTCAGGTATAGATTTCGGGTTTATAGTAAAATCAACCATTGATTTATACATATCAACCGCGAGCGGAAGCGTTAGATAAACAAGCATAACCTGCCAGTCGAGGATATCAAAAATGCAAAGCAGCAAGGGCGAAACATAAGCCGCGACAAGCAGCCACTTGAGCACAACAAGCGCGTCCAGCGGGGAATCAAACGAGGTTGCAAGGGTTTGCTTGTCCTCTTTTCTGTCATATTCAAAGTCCATAACTGTGTGTATGTAAAGAAGAATGACTGTCATGAACATCGTCGGGAGTGAGAGCAGAATGACTTCCCACGAGTACGTTTTTGTCATAACATAGTACACCCCTCCAAACAGAGCCGGCCCGTAAGCAAGTGCCACAGCCGCTTCTGAAAGCTTAAGTTTGGACAGGAATGAATAGAGCACTGCAATTAAGCCGCCTGCGAGTGCAAAATATACGACCCCGATTCCGCATTTGAGGAAGAAAAAGAGTCCGGTCAATGCTGCGATACCAAGATAAATGCAGGCAAGAATTAGGACGTCTGATTCTTTGAAGAATCCGGCTACTAGGTATCTGCACTTTGTTTTCTGGCAGTTTTTGAGGTATTCTTTTTTGTCAAAGTCAGCCTGTTTTATGAGTGATTTGTAGTCAAAGTAATCGTCCAGAACATTTGTTGCGAGGTGCGCAAGCGAGATTCCGACAAGCGTAAGCAAGCCGTATCGGATGTTTCCTCCTTCAAGGGCTGAATAAGTAAAAACCACGAGCCATGACAGGATTGTCATAGGAAGCGAAAACACCCTTGAACATTCTAGAACAGTAAAAACTTTGTTGAGCATAAGAAATTTATCCTCTCTTTTTATCCCACAAGCCCACCAAACGCCATCACATCCTCGTATGCGGCGCCGGCTTCGAGCATTTCCTCTGCGGTGAAACCAAATAGGGTTATTGTATCAATTACTTCGTTTTTTTTCTCAATGTTTTTTATAACAGAATCAAGCGCGGATTCGCGTGTCATGTACTTGAACCTGTCGTTTATTCCCTGCTTGAGACTTCTGCGCTTTGCTTTTCCCATTATTCAAGCCCCTCCGAGCGCAAGCAGAGCTGCACCAATCATTCCGGCATAATTGCCTGCGGTTGCAAGCCGCATGGAAGTCGGCGCCGTGACGATTTGTGAATTAACCTGCTCTTCCACCTTTTTTACGTCTACAAACTGCGCCATTGAGCCTGACAATACAAAACAATCAGGGTCAAAAATGTTTGCAAGCCCTATGATTCCATTTATGATATCGTTTTGCCAGCGGTTGAAGACTTCAATCATCTTCTGGTCGTTGTTTTTCACGCCTTCAATAACGTCATAAGTCGTTACGTCCTTGTTGTTGAACGCTTCTTCTGCGTCGAGCTTCAAGCCTTTTCCGGAAGTGTAGATTTCAAAACAGTCCCAGCTTCCGCAGGTGCATTTTCTCCGCTTGTCAGGATACATCTTAAAATGCATTTCTCCGGCTGCACCTGATTTTCCCTTTAAAAGCCTGTCGTTAATAATTATCCCGCCACCAACACCTGTGCCAAGGGTAAGCATTACAGAAACGGACGTACCTTTTGAGGCTCCGATTTTGTACTCCGCCCAAGCAGCTGCGTTCGCGTCGTTTTCAAGAAAAACTTTTTTGCCGCTCAATGACTGAAAATCAATTGTGTAATACCCCTCAACAAGGTTTCCGGTCGAGCCGATTACCGCATTGTTTTCGTTGTTTACCGCGCCTGCTGTGGCAATTGCAATGATGTCGACTTCATTCTCGTGCTTTGAAATTTCATTCCTAAGCAGAGCCTTAATCTCTTCTATGGTTTTCGGGGTGGAAAACTTTTCAATCTCTGCAATGATTTTACCTGATTCGTCGATAATTGTGCTGAAAATCTTTGTCCCGCCAATATCAAAGGCTAAAGCTTTTTTCATTTTGCCCCCTCCAGAAACCGTCTTGTGATGAGCTGCGGCCTAGTGATTGCAGAGCCGATTACAACGCAGTGCGCTCCAAGCTCAAACGCTTTTTTTACCTCTTTTGGCTCCCAGATTCTGCCCTCAAGAATAACCGGCTTGTCTATAGCTTGAACCAGCTTTTCCAGAAGCCTGTAGTCAGGCCCTTCTGTCGGCTCGCCTGATTCGAGAGTGTAGCCAGCAAGGGTAGTTGAAATTATGTCAGCACCCAGATTTGCGCAGTGAATGCCTTCTTCTAAGGTTGAAATGTCTGCCATTGCAACTTTTCCGGATTTGTGGATTGTCTCAATGATTTGCTCTAAGGTGCAGTTGTCATGCTCTCTTGAGGTTCCGTCAAATGCTATTATGTCAGCCCCTGCTTCAATAAGCGCGTTAACTTCTTTGAGCCCGGGCGTGATGTAGACAATTTCTCTCCAGTTTTCCGGAAGTCCGTCCGGCTTGGTGAGCCCAATTACCGGAATCCCGAATCGTTTTGCGTTTCTTACGTCTCTTGCTCCTGCAACGCGCAGCGCTCCGGCTCCGCCGTTTACAGCGGACGCCATCATTGCGAGCATGCATTCTTCTTTGTAGAGCGGCTCGTCAGGCATTGCCTGTGAGGAAACAATTATTTTTCCCTTCAAATCATCAACAACATTCATATTAGAATTTTAGCATGAATTATATTTTTTTTCATTGATAATTCCCTTGAATAAGTCTATAATAAATATAGATATCGAGGTGAGTATGAACCGAAAAAATTTGCTAATCGGTGGTATTATAACAGGCCTGATTGCCTGCACAGGGCTTTCCATCTTCTTTACCAACAATGTTGATGAACAGGAACAAAAAACTCCGACTCCAAAGCCCACAGAATTAAGCGTTCCGGAACCGAAAAAAGTCGAGCAGGCGCCTCCTGTTAAGACTGCTGTAACGCCTAAATCACCTCAAAAGGTTGAGCTGTATAATCTGGAAGAGAACAGAACCCTGCCTTTGTCTGCAATAACGGCAATCTCTGCGCTTCCAGATAGCATAAAAAAGGCTGTAAACAAACAACTTGAGCACACCAATGTTTATTTTCTTGATGTTCAGGATGATAAAATCCTGATAATTAAAGACGCCAACACTGATGAGGAGCGCTTTTCACGTCACGATTTCGAGATAGTAAAAGTCTCAAAAACAGATGGCAGAGTTGAGAAAGAAACAGCTTTCCCCAGAAAGATGAGTAACGAAGAGTCTGAACACGAGGTCTGGGAATATGAGGTGCTTGAAGGTGACATGGTTGTCCCGACTTC
>CANAXK010000095.1 GCA_947365485.1 uncultured bacterium | reverse complement strand
TCCAAAAAGGCATGGGCTCTGTTTACGACAAGACCGGCAGAATCGTTAAGCTTTCTGAAAAGATTTCTAACGCTCTCGGGGTTTCAAAACCTTCAACAAAAAGAGCAGCAGAGCTTTGCAAAGCTGATTTGGCTACAAACCTCGTGTTTGAATTTACTGAGCTTCAAGGGTTTATCGGAGCTGATTACGCAAGAGTTTCAGGAGAAATCGCAGATGTTGCAGAAGGTATAAAAGAGCACTACTTCCCGCTCAACGCTGATTCAGAAACAGCAAAAAGCATTGAAGGTCAGGTTGTTGGGATTGCTGATAAAATCGACACAATATGTGCGGTGTTTGCAGCAGGCAAAAAACCGACCGGCTCTTCTGACCCGCTTGGCGTAAGACGTGCAGCACTCGGGATTATCAAAACAATTCTGGAGCACAACCTCAAGCTTGATTTGTCTAAGCTTATAGAAGAAACATTGGAGCTTCTTCCTGTAAAAGCTGACGTTAAGGCTGATGTTGAAGAGTTCTTTATACAGAGATTGATTATTTTTCTTAACAGCGATTATTCGAAGAACATTCTTGAAGCTTGTGCAGCAATCAATCCGTGCAAGGATTTGTGCGACTACGTTCAAAGGGTTAAGGCTGTTTCAAGTGGAGTGGACGAAAAGCTGCTTGAGAACGCAAACCGCGTGCTTAGAATCTTGAAAGAAGATTCTGGAGCAATTGACGAAAGTTTGTTCGCGCTTGAGGCTGAAAAAGAGTTGTACAAAGCGGTTCAGGAAATAAGTTTCAGCGGTGATTACAGAGAGTATTTAGATGCAATAACAAGAATCAACCCTGTTGTTACAAAATTCTTTGACGATGTGCTTGTCATGGATAAGGACGAAAAGATTAAAAATAACAGACTTGCGCTATTGAACACTTTGAAAAATAAGTATATAATATTAACAGATTTCTCCAAATTGTAAATAATTGTAACAACTTTCTTCTAATGAAGCAATTTTTACATTTATGAGACTTTAATAAAGTACAAGTGTAGTGAAAATAAAGAGGTCGTTATGTTCAACCTAAAGTTTTTAAAATCAATAAAACAGGCACTAGATCCAAAAGCGAATTTATTGACGTTTGCGAGTGCACAGAAGCAAGCAAACGAAGATTATATAGAGTCATTGTCGAGCAATGAACTCAAAACAAAAGCTGACGAACAGAGGCTGGAAGCAATGGTCAGACAACAATTAAAAGAAGAATTTCCGAATATTGAGAAGAGTTCTTCTTACGACTTACTGGTGGATGCGGTTATCCACAATTACAAGTCAAAACAGCTTCAAGCCACAGATAATGCCGAAGTAGAATAGTGTTATCAAATTTAAACAAAATATGCCGGATGCGAAAGTATCCGGTTTTTTGTTTTCACAAATTCAGCGTGGTATTATTGGTTTATGAATTGTTTTTTTAGAGATCAGCACGAAGCTTTATTCAAAGCAACAAAACCATACCAGTACGTGGGCGGAGAGTTTTTGTCATATAACAAAGATTTTGATTCTGCAAAAGTCAGATTCGCATTTGTTTTTCCGGATAAATACGAAATCGGGATAAGCAACCTCGGGGTTAGAATAATTTATGACAGAGTGAATGCCCAAGATGGCTACATGGCGGATAGGGCGTATGCGCCGGAACCGGATTTCAAGCCAGAATTTTTGTACGGCGTGGAATCAAAAAGAGCGCTTAAAGATTTTGACGGTGTGGGATTCTCGCTCCAGTACGAACTTTCTTACCCGACTGTATTAAAAATGCTTGAGATGTCAGGGATTAGTGTAAAAAACGACGAAAGACGCGACGAGGAACCAATTGTTCTTGCAGGCGGGCCATGTACGTTTAATCCGCTTCCGATGGCTGATTTTATTGACGTTTTCTGCATAGGAGACGGTGAAGAAATGATGGTGGAAGTTTGCGAGGTTTTGGAAAAGACAAAAGGGCTTCCGAGAAAAGAAAGAATTGAAAAGTTGTGCGAAATCAAGGGATGTTGGAGCGCAATGCTGCCCCCTCACCCTAGCCCTCTCCCACAGGTAGAGGGAATGACCGTGCCTTGCAATCCAGATAGCGTACCCCCTCGCCCTACGGGAGAGGGTTGGGGTGAGGGGGCAACCGGCGAGATACGCAGCGTTGAAAAACGCATTGCTCCTCTTATCACAAACTACGCTTCAACCGCTTATCCTATCCCGTTTTCAAGCTCAGTCCATGATAGAGCAATCGTTGAAATCCGCCGCGGATGCGGACGCATGTGCAGATTCTGCCAGCCGGGTCATGTAACTTTACCGGTTAGAGAACGCGAAGCAGAAGACATTATCAAAATCACTAGAGAACTCGTTGACAACACAGGTTACGACGAGTATTCACTGCTTTCTCTCTCTTCAAACGATTATTCCAATATCAGAGAGGTCATAAAGGAGCTTGCCGTTGATTTTAACAAACGTAAAATCTCTGTATCGCTTCCAAGCCAGCGTATTGACGGCTTCAACCTTGAACTTGCAAACCTAGTTCAATCAATCCGAAAATCCGCAATGACACTTGCGCCGGAAGCAGGAAGCCAACGTTTACGCAACGTTATCAAGAAAAATATTTCAGAAGAACAGATTATTAATGCGGCACTTACACTCTATGAAAACGGCTGGTCAAAGGTTAAATTCTATTTTATAGCCGGACTTCCAACCGAAACTCTCGAAGATATGGATGAGATGGCGGAACTTCTGAACAAAATTAAATATCGCGCTAAACTAATCAAACGCGAAAAAGGCTTGAACCACGGATTTGAAATCACCTGCACACTCTCAATCTTTGTTCCGAAACCGTTTACGCCATTCCAGTGGTGCCCTCAAATGGATTTAGACGAGGTTACAGAGCATATTAATTACCTCAAAGAAAAAACAAAACACATCAAGGGCTTGAAGATAAATTACCACGAAAAGTTTGTCTCCCAAATCGAGGCAGTGCTCACACGAGGAGATTCCAGCCTCTGTAAATACATCGAAGCACTCTACAAAAAAGGCTGCTACCTTGATGCATGGGGCGAGTATTTTGACAAGAATGTGTGGCGCGAAACAGCAGAGGAATGCGGGTTCTCACTTGAAAAGCTTGCAAAAAAAGAATACGGACTCGATGATGAGCTTCCTTGGGACTTCATCAATGTCGGGCTGAAAAAATCATGGCTCCAGCAGGAATACAAAGAAGCATTTGCGCAGGGCTGTGAATTCAACCACCAGCCGACTTGCGAAAACAAGTGCGTAAGCTGCGGGGTTTGCCCGTCTTTAAGGACACACAAGGTTATGGCAAAGCCGTATACCGCGTCTAATGAGGCGCAGAAGGTGCTTAACATAGAGCCTGCTGACCCAACCAGAGCGCATGTTGACCCGAATATCCCTGTTTACAGGTACAGGCTTAAGGTGACAAAAAAAGGTTTGTTGAGGTATTTTTCACACCTTGACTGGCAGGGGACTTTCCACAAGGTTTTGGCCAGAACCGGCTTGAATATGGCATTTACGCTCGGGTTTAATCCTACGATGAAGGTATCTATGGGGATTGCGCTTCCGCTGTTTGCAGAATCAGAAGGCGAGCTTGTGGATATTGAGATTTATGATAATCTGACCTGTGACGAGGTGCGTGACATAATTAATCCGAAGCTGCCTGATGGGGCGAAAATTGTGGGGGTTAAGCAGGTTGAAAGGTACGCAACAGCCGTAGACATTGCGGCTCACTGGGCTGAATACAGGATAAGGCCGTATTTGAAGTCAAATCAGAATTTGCTTTACAATTTTGAAAAATTCCGGTATGATGTAGATAAGGTTTTATCTTGTGATGAGATTTTAATCACAAAGAAAAACAAAAAAGGTTTTGAAAAAACAACAGATTTTAAGAAATCTATAGGAACACATAGATTTGAAGATGATAGTCTGTTCATATGTCTAAAAACCGGTCAAGGGTCTGACATTCCTGCCTTGAGGGCGGATGATTTGATGAAACTTGTGAATGAAAACCAAATTTTCGATATAACAAGGGTCAGATTTCTTAGCGAGAATTTAAACGAGTTATAAATAAAGGATTTAGAGAAAGATGAAAGATAATAACGCTAACAAAATAATCATTGCTGAGCGCGACAATATTGCTGCGGTTGTAGAAAAAGGCAAAGTTGCAGAATTTTATGTACACAGAGGGGAAATCATCCTCGGCGATGTTTACCTCGCGCAGGTTGAAAACATCCTCCCGTCAATCGAAGCAGCCTTCGTTAACGTAGGCACAGACAGAATGGGATTCCTGCACGCTCAGGATGTATCAGGCAAAGGCGCTTTGCAGGACAAATTGAAACCAAAGCAAAAAATTGTTGTTCAGGTAGTGAAAGAACCAGTTGGACACAAAGGTCCGCGCGTTACCACAGAAATCTCGCTCCCTGGCAGATTCTTAGTGCTTATGCCAAACGAAGCAGGGATTAACGTAAGTAAGAAAATCACCTCTGCAAAAGAGCGCGCAAGACTCAAATCAGTAGTTAACCTCCTGAAACCAGTCGGAGTTGGGGTTATCGTAAGAACAGAGGCAGAAGGTCAGACAGAAGCTGACATTCAGGAAGATTTGGAAATCCTGCTCGAAAAATGGAACAACATTGTTACATCAGCAGAAAGCCTTACACCTCCAAGCCTTCTATACAGAGACCAAGACTTGCTCTACAGGGTAATAAGAGAAGCTTGCAATGAAGACACTCAGGAAATCGTTGTTGACACAGCGTTTGCGCTCAACAGGGTTCAGAATATCCTTCAAAACTGGCACATGAATAAGAACATTAATGTAACTCTTTACAAGGGTTCAGAGCCGCTTCTTGTTGCAACTGATATCCACAAAGAAATCAAGGCTGCGCTCCAGATGAAGGTTAACCTTCCGTCAGGCGGATACTTGTTCATCCAGACAACAGAGGCGTTGACTGTAATCGACGTAAACAGCGGTAAGTTTACAAACTCTGCGACTCAGGATGAGACAATCCTTAAGACTAACATTGAAGCAGTACACGAAATTGCGCGCCAGCTTCGTCTAAGAAACATCGGCGGTATGATTATCATCGACTTCATTGACATGACTTCGCGCGTTGACAAGCTTACAATGATGGAAGAGCTTGAGATGGCTGTAGAATCAGACAAGGCTAAACCGCAGGTTGGTCAGCTTTCAGATTTGGGTCTTGTTGAGATGACACGTCACAGACAGGGACAGGCAATCAGCGAGATTTTTGCAAAACGCTGTCCACACTGTCAGGGTAACGGCTACATCATGGAGGACATCAAGTTCGCGTCTGCAACTTCTGAGGGCGAATACAGAGCAAAAGCTGCAAAGATTAAGCTTCCAATGGGTGGCAAGAAAAAATTCAACAACAAGTTTAACAACAAGCCTGAAGGGGTAAAAGAAGGGGCAAATAACGACTTCAAAGAACAGCAGCCGGTTCAGGAAGAAAAGCTTGAAATGATTGAAAATCCTTCTGTAGCAGCAGAGGCAGAAGTCAAAGAGATTCAGGAAGAAAAAGAAGCTAAAAAATCCCGTGCAAGAGGCAAAGGCAGAACAAGAAAAGTAAAAGAAGCAGACGTTAGCTCCGAATCTCTGGCGCTCACAGTTGTAACAGAGGGTGCAGAAATCGCTCCAGTTGTGGCAGCCGGCGCGGCCAAGGTTGCGGTTGTGGAAGAAGCTCCGGCAGAGCAGGCACCAGCAGAACAACCAGCAGAGGCTCCGCAGGAAGAGGGCGAAGCTAAGCCTGCAAAGAAATCACGCAGACCAAACAGAAATTCTCAAAAACGCACAAGAAGGACTGTAAAGAAAGATGCTGAAGAATAGAATTTTTGCAATTTTGATAGTATTGACTTTAATGACACCGGTTTTCGCAGAAAATCCGGTGTCAATGGAGCAAAACACAGCAGAAGCACAGCAAGAAGCTGCGATACCTGACACACAACAGCCAGAGCAACCGCCGGAACTTAATCTTCCGGCAAACGAGCTCAACCCTAACAGTTACAAGCAGCCTGTTAGCAAGCGCAAGATTGCGAAAAAGTTTTTGCTCGCAATGTGCGGGGTGGCGATTTCTTCAATAATACTTTTTGTATTATTGAGCCTCTACAACAGAGTTCGCGGAGTTCTTGCTGCACCTGCGGAGACACAGGAAGGTGAGACATCACTTTTAACGCCTGACAGCATCACAGACGCTGTTAAGGCTTTTTTGGACAAAACGCGGTATTAATATGACAGCACGCAAATACCAGTTCTACATCGTTCCGACCCCTATCGGGAATATCAAAGACATCACCTTAAGAGCAATCGAGGTTCTTAAGGAGGTCGATATAATCGCGTGTGAAGACACACGGGTAACACAAAAACTCCTTAATCACTATGAAATCAAGACAAAGTGCATCTCTTATCACAAGTACAACGAGCGCGAACGGGTTGATTTCTTCCTGAACGAACTTAGAGAAGGAAAAACCGTAGCGCTGGTTTCTGACGCCGGCACGCCAATGATTTGCGACCCCGGAAGTGTAATTGTAGAGGAGCTTTTGAAAAACGGGTTCAGCGTAAACTCGCTCCCCGGTGCATGCGCTGTCACAACTTTCCTCTCGCAGGTTCCAAGGGGCGGCGAGGAGTTTACATTCATCGGGTTCATACCGAGAAGTGAGAAGCAAATCACAGAGGTTGCGAAAAAATACGCCGGCTCAAATTTTGTGTTCTACGATTCGCCAGAGCGGATTTTAAAGACTTTGAAGGCAATTCATTCAGTGAGGCCGGAGGCAAAAATCGCGCTCGGGCGCGAGCTTTCCAAGCTTTTTGAGGAAGTCGTTTACGACACAATCCCGAATGTTTTGGAGCATTTCGAGGGTGGAATCAAGGGCGAAATTGTTTGCATGGTTTATGCTGAGGCTGATTCAGAGGATTCAGAAATCGGGTTCAG
>CANAXK010000094.1 GCA_947365485.1 uncultured bacterium | reverse complement strand
AACATTTCACGTGCAGAATTTGCTACAATGTTAGTTAAAGGATTTGACAAAGACATGTATTCTTGCGCTCCTGAAAAATTGTTCTCAGACGTTCCTACAAACCACTGGGCTAACTCAGCTATCACCGTTGCAGTTCATCAGGACTTGTTAAAGGGCTATCCAAACGGCAAATTTATGCCTAACCATAACGTAACAAGAGTAGAAGCTCTATGTGCATTGTCTAAGGGTATTCCTTGCACACCGGTTGATAAATGCAAAGCACAGGAAATATTGTCACAGTATACAGATGGTAACACTGTTCCTGAATGGGCACAAATCTCTATTGCAACAGCTTTAGAAAAGGGTGCTTTGAACAACTCTCCAAATCCTAAGACTATTGCTCCGTTTAAGGATGCAACACGTGCTGATATCGCAGCAATGTTACAAAACATCCGCGTTTCATCTGGTATTGACAAGAACCCTGTAACAGCAAACAATGATTGTCCAATTTGCCCGACTGACAAAAAGGCATTCATCGAAAATGAAGAACTTGTTAAAATCCCTACATTGAAACTTAAATTCAGAGACCAGGTATCTGCAAAATCTTCTCACGTAGGTCAGAGATTCGCAGCTAAAACCCTTGAAGATGTAACTATCAACGGCCACTTGTACCCATGCGGTTCAAACGTATACGGTAAGGTTGTAGAAGTTGTAAGACCTTCAGGATGTCAAAAGGGTGCTTTGAAACTTGCGTTTACAGAAATTGAAAACTGCGGTCAAAAAGCAACATTGCCTAGACAGATTCTTAATGCGGAAATTAACAAATCAAATACTCCAAACATCGTATCAAGAATTGTTACAGCACCACTTACCTGGGGCGGACAGATGCTTGGTATCGTAGGTAGAACTACAGGCGGTATGATTTCTAACCTCGGTAACGCTCTTGAAGACGTTGCATCAGGTACAGGTATCGCTTTGGGTGAAACATTCCAGGGTCAGTTTGCAGCAGCTGGCAGAAGCTTGGGTGACGCAGTAGTTGATACTGTTAAGGCACCTATCGACTTCACAAGAACAGCTGTATCCGGTGTAACCGGCTTAGTTCAGGCTACTGGTGACGAAATTGGTTACCTTGTAGATGCTAAGGGCTACAAAATCTCATCTATTAACCCGAAAGAACACGTTACTATAGCGTTCGGCTGCAGCGGCAACTAGTAAGAAATAGAAAGTCGTTTGCATTCTCGAAAGGGAACAGGTTTTACCTGTTCCCTTTTTTTATTATTACTGCTTAACCCTATCAGGCAATAAGACGCGCTTTTTTTATGATATAATAAAGAAAATAGCTTATGAAAAAGGAGAAATACAATGTCTTTAAGAAATGAACGGGTTAGAAAAGAGTTAATGCGCGATATCTCTGATATTATAAGAAAAGAAATCAGAGGGCTCGAAGGCGTTGTATCTATTATCGATATAGAAGTCTCCCACGACAACTCTTATGCAAAAGTTTTCTACAGCGTGCTCGGCTCTGCTGAACAGGTGGAAAAAGATAAAGAAATCATTGAAAAAAACACCGGAAAAGTCAGATACGAAGTCGGTAAACGCATCCGTCTCCGTGTTACTCCGGAAATAAAATTTGTTTACTCCGACGGCCTCGAAAAAGGCTCAAAAGTCCTTGACCTTATTGAAAAAATCTCAAGAGGCGAGATTAAGTAAATGCTCGGAATCCTGAATGTGTACAAACCAAAAGGCAAAACATCCCATGATGTTATTGCTATCTTGAGGCACGTTACAAAGGTTAAACAAATTGGACACACAGGCACACTTGACCCCTTTGCAGAAGGCGTTTTGCCGGTCTGTATCGGAAAAGCAACCAGACTTATCGAATACCTCGAAGACGACAAAGCCTATGTCGGCACGGTTCAACTCGGGAAATCCACAACCACATACGATATTGAGGGCGAGGCGGTAAACGAGTCTGATAAAACTGTAACGCTTGATGAGATTGAGGCCGCGCTTCAAGATTTCCGCGGGGATATTGAACAGCTCCCTCCAATTTATTCTGCGATAAAAGTTAATGGCAAAAAGCTTTACGAATACGCGCGCAAGGGCGAAGAGGTCGAAATCCGGCCGAGAGAAGTTAATATAAAAGAGCTTCGGGTTGTCGGGTTTGATCCGGAACAAAGAACGCTTGAACTTTATATTGAGTGCTCAAAAGGCACTTATATCCGCTCAATTGCCCATGATTTGGGCGAGGCGCTTGGAACTTACGGGCACTTGATTAAGCTTGTGAGAGTGAAGGCCGGTGATTTCAAGGTCGAAGAGGCTGTAAAGCTTGAGGAGCTTCAAACAATTGAAAACGTAGAAAAAAATCTTCTTAATCCGCTTGATTATCTTCACCACCCGAAATACGAGCTTACAGAGGCTGAAAAGGAGAAGGTCTCTCATGGCATGAACTTCAGAACCCCGATGGATGACGGGATTGCGGTATTGACCTTTGCGGGAAGCCTTGCGGGGATTGCTGTTTCGGACAATCATTTGATGAAGTGTAAGAAAGTGTTTTTATAGCTCTTAAGGGTGAATTTTCGCCTGCCTATTGTGTCAGACGGGTAAATATGTTATAATAACCTCGTGTTTATTATGAAAAAGGAGAATACGCATGGGTGAAAAGTATTCAAATGGCGATTTTGAAGCTCTTCTTGAGAAGTATGACTACAAGTTTAAACGCGGAGATATTGTAAAGGGCGTGGTTTGCGCGTACGAATCAGACGGTGCAATTGTTGATATCGGTTCAAAATGCACTGCGTTTGTTCCAAAATACGAGGTATCTTCGGACAGAAAAGCGCGTGTTGAGGATGTTTTGGAGAAAAACACAGAATACGAATTTCTGATTGTTCAGGACTGCGATGAGAACGGAAAGTTTACTCTTTCTTACAAAAAGGTTCACCTTGCTCACACCTGGGCAGAGCTTGAAAAGGTTAAGGAAGCTGATGAGACAATTGCAGCGGTTGTTTCGCAGGTCGTTAGAGGCGGACTTGTTGTTGATATTTCAGGAGTTCAGGGCTTTATCCCGCAGGGTCAGCTCTGCGCAAGAGAAACAATCTGCAATCAGGGTGACAAGATTGAGGTGAAAATCCTTACTCTGGACAAATCTCAAAACAACCTTATCCTATCAAACAGAAAAGTTTACGAAACAAACATGGCAGAGACCAGAAAGAGCGTGTTTGCGCAGGTTGAAGTTGGGCAGATTGTTAAAGGCGAAGTTGTCAGAATCACTGACTTTGGTGCGTTTGTGAATGTTGGCGGGGTTGATTGCCTGCTTCCGCTTTCACAAATCTCATGGAAATGGGTTGAGCATCCAACAGATTTGTTGAAAATCGGTCAGGAAATCAATGTTGAGATTATTGATATTGATTACGACAAGCAGAGAATCAGCTTGAGCTTGAAAAATACCGAGCCTGACCCATGGCTTCAGGCAGAGGCAGAACTTAAAGAAGGCGATATCAAAGAAGGCACTATTACCCGCATTAAAGCGTTTGGTGCGTTTGTAGAAGTTTTGCCGGGTGTGGAAGCTTTGTTCCCGCAGTCAGAACTAGGTGATTACCAGAACAAGAACAACTGCATTATAAAAGCTGGCGACAAGATTAATACAAGGATTATCAAGTTCAATCCAAAGGACAAACGTATTTCTCTGGGTTTGCCTACAGAGGAAATTGAAGCTGCTCCAGCACAGCCTTAACGCTTTCTGGGCACAAACCTACAATATTTTCAAAGCTTCCTTCATACTTATCAAGATAGTTTGGAGGAAGCTCTTGTATTCCGTAGCTTCCAGCCTTGTCGAGCGGGTTAAATTCATCAATGTAGTGATTAATCATCTCATCCGACCACTCGGTGAATCTTACGTAACTTGTTGTAGAAAGAAGTACTGCGCGGTTAGTTCTTGTGTTGATTGCGCAAATCGAGGTGACAACAGAATGCGTTGCTCCGGAAAGCGATTTGAGCATCTCAAACGCCTCTTCTCTTGAATGCGGCTTCCCTAAAATTTTGTTATGCAAGACTACGACGGTGTCAGCTGCAAGCACGAGCGAGTTTTTATCGGAGCGCCTAACAACATCAAGGCACTTTTGGGTCGCCAAATCTTCGATTGCGTCGTAAGAAAATGTGTCGCTTTCGAGCTTTTCTTCGTAGTTTGAAGGAACAACCTCAAAATCCAGGCCAAGATCAGTCAGGATTTTTTTTCTGCGCGGAGAGTTTGAGGCGAGAATTAGTTTTATCATTTTTAGTACCCGTTTGTTATAAATTCTCTGTTTCTGAACTTTGCGCCAAGAGATTTCGCAATTTCTTCGCAGGCGTTGATGTCAATTTCTCTTTTGTCAAACCCTGTTACAATGCTTGCTGAAACACTTATCCCGGCATCCACACAGG
Source organism: uncultured bacterium (assembly GCA_947365485.1). Lineage (GTDB taxonomy): Bacteria > Cyanobacteriota > Vampirovibrionia > Gastranaerophilales > Gastranaerophilaceae > CAG-196. Next base: position 2,563 of record CANAXK010000094.1, on the reverse strand, counting down.
CTTTGATGAATTTCTTGACCTCATCATACGCGTTTTCGATTTTCGGGTTGCAAATCTCATTGTATTCCTTTGCACTTGGAGCATTTAGGCTGATTGAGGCTGAGTCAATAAGCCCTTTGAACTCTTCTGCGACATTGGTTTTGTATATGGCGTTTGCATGCCCGTTTGTGTTGACGCGGATTTTTATCTCCGGATGGTTTTGCCTTAAATACTCGCAAAAAGATTTCATCATCTCTTTTTTCAAAAACGGCTCGCCGTAGCCGCAGAACACGACTTCTTTTGCAGAAGGGAAGGTCTTAAACTGCTTAATAACATCTTCGAGGGTGTAATTATCATCGTGCCACATCTCGGCGCCGCAGACATCGTCTTTTTGTTCTCTAAGGCAGAACACGCAAGAGTTTGTGCAAGCGTTTGTGAGATTTACGTAAACCGTTTCCGGTGATTTGTCTTCATTGATTGAATAAACGAGTGTGTACATTTTCTACCCCCTTATTCTAATTGTATAACAAATAGCAGCGCCTGAAGGATGGGTTTGTAAAAAAACTTAACAATTGAGCAATTTTTGTTGTGCAAAATACTTTATATAAATATGTGTGTAAAGTGTAAGGTTGTTCAATGTCAATTGATGCTATAATGCAACAATACAGGGCAGAGAAAGTGCCCAACATAATAAGAGATTACAGGCTGGTTAAATCCGGTTTCAGGGCAGGCTCTTCTGATACAGACAAAGCCGAAGCACCGTGGTGGGGTGGCGACATTGTGGAAGAGGCGGCTGACAAGGATTACCTGTGTGCAAAGGCTTTGACCTCGCTGGCTGTTTTGAACGGCCCGACTGACGTTGATGAGATTTATTCTGCGTGGAAGCAGATAAAGTCGAAGTTCAAAGACAACAAGCAGGACGGTTATGACCCGAAAGTTGCGCAGCATCCGTTTTCGTTTTTCCGTGGTACGGTTTTGCACGAGTATTTGAATCCTAACTCGGAAAAGTGTTTGGACAAGAAGCTTGCGAAGAAGGTGATTAAGGCGGATGTAAGTCTTGCGGAGACGAAGTTGGGTGAATGGGTGTTGGATAAGCTTGGTGTAAAGCAAGTAGCGCAAGTAAATACTAATATAGAGAGTTTGTTACACACTCAAGAGAATCCTAATTTTGCCAGAGCTTTCGTTTACAAATCCAAAAATACATTTGCTGACTTAACTGCCCGTGCATTAACACGAACTCCTAAACTTGGCGTATTTGTCCTTGGCGGTTTGGGTGCAATCCATGCTGGCTATGAAATAGCAGATGGCAAAAATATTTTTGAGGAGGTCGGAAAAACTGCATTGGAAGTCGGGACAACTCTTGCTGGAGTCGGGTATCTGGGTGCTGCCGGATACAAACATCTCGGTGCATTCGGGTCTTTAACCGGCATGGCTGCCGGTACTGCTATTGGGGCAATGGCGCCGAAGTTAGTCAAAACTAAGGAAGAAACTTCTTAACATAATCAAGTGTTATTTCAAGACCTTTCCAATCCGGTGGCATAATCTTTTTTATGGCTTCAAGTGTATCAATAGCATCTTGTGGATGTAAATCTTTCCAGCACACATCCATTTCTATCTGGGTAAAAAGTTCACCAGAAAGCCCGATGCCGTATTCAATGTCTTTCTTCGCCCACTGATAATACTTCTGGTTAACCGCTTTAAAGCTTGTTTGATTTGATATAGGATTTATTAACATATAAATACTCGTTGAATCAATTGTACCATGAAAAAAGAGCCCTTATTTACTAAGGAAGAAATTTCTTAACATATTCAAATGTAATTTCAATACCTTTCCAATCTGGTGGCATAATCTTCTTTATAGCTTCAAGTGTATCAATTGCATCTTGTGGATGCATATCTTTCCAGCACACATCCATTTCTATCTGGGTAAAAAGTTCACCAAAACGATGACATCCATTAGCCTCTTTCTTCGCCCACTGATAATACTTCTGATTCACCGCCCTAAAGCTTGTTTGATTTGAGATAGGATTTATTAACATTTTATACTCCTTGATGAAATCTATTTTAATTTTGCAAGTCTTCTTCGAAAACCTTCAAGAATATGTTCAAATCCAGAATCAGTACTTCCGTTTAATTTAATAATCTCATTCACCGTATCAATACCATCCCGCGGGTGAATATCTCCCCAAGCAACATCAAAACGCAGCTGTTCAAGTATTTCACCAAAACGCTTACACCCATTAGCCTCTTTTTTCGCCCACTGATAATACTTCTGGTTAACCGCCCTAAAGCTTGTTTGATTTGAGATAGGATTTATTAACATATAAATACTCCTTGAATTAATTGTACCATGAAAAAAGAGCCCTTATTTAACGGGGCTCTTTTTCTATAATCTAAATATTAACTATTGAACTTCGATTGCAGAAACAGGGCAAGCGTTAGCTGCTTCTTCAACGCATTCTTCGTTGCCTGCAATGCCGGCTTCTTTAACTTCTGCTCTATCTTCAACATGGAAAACTGCGTCGCAAATTGATTCGCAAGCGCCGCATCCGATACAAGAATCATTAATTGTTACGTTCATTCT
>CANAXK010000093.1 GCA_947365485.1 uncultured bacterium | reverse complement strand
ACACTGGTGTTTACCTCATACTATATACTCATAATATCAAACTTCCTGTACTGTGAAGTTTTCAAGCCGGGCGCACCGGGCGCAAGCCGGAGGCTTGCGCCCGGTGCGGAAGAAAAAAGAACGCAAAAAAGAATGACAGCTAATCGCTGTCATTCAAAAACTTGTTATACTCCGGAGCCCTTAACCTCAATTTTCTTAAGCCTCTGCTCGATTCTTCGATACCACTTTAGCCGTCTCTGGAACAATGTATCGTATCCTTTAAAATTCCCCTGACTAACATCGTAGAACTGTTTGTCACAAAGTGATTGCAGGGTTTTTGCAAGGTAATCCGTGTATTCTTTACGGTCAATTTTTTCGTTTGTCAGTTCAATAACTTCGCCCATTTCAACCAGAACTTCCGGACGGTTGTCTCTCAAAAACAGGTAATTCACTGCCACAGGCATAAGCGCAACCTTGCCGTATTTTTTAGCAGCCTTTTCTGCGATGTAGGTTAAGCCAGACTGAAATTCGATTGGCCTGAAATTTGGTGGCTTAATAATGCCTTGAGGAAATATATATAGAACGTTGTTTAAATCTCCGAGTGCATCCACAGAGTATTTAAGGGCCTGCATTGAAGCCTGCGGTGATTTTTTGTTAACATTATATGCCCCGCCGCGGCGAAGTAGCGGGAATCTGTTCAGCTCTTCTACCATAAGGCGGATTTCTTTTTTGAATATTCTGTTACAGATATTGTATCCAACAATTCCGTCCCACCAGTTACTGTGCGGAGCAAACATGATAATCGGGGTGTCCATATCACGTTTGTAGAAATTTTCTGCTCCTTTGAAGCGGAAAGCGTAGAATCTGTTTTCAAGCATTCCGTAAAAGAATCTATCTGCTACCCACAACCAGAATGGAGATGTCTGCGCCGGACGAAATTTCTCATCAATGTTTCTCAACTTCGTTGGCGGAACCTCTGAATATAAATCCTCTAAGTTTATCATATAACTATAATACACGTTTTCCGCCGGATTGTGAATATCTAAGAGGCTAATTTTAATTAAAGTTTACAATTAAAAAAAGAGGTAAATCTTTTTGGCTTACCTCTTTTTTTTATCTTCTTACTTGTAATCAATCTTGAAGTCTTCTGCAACAACCCTTCCTGTGCAAGCAAGACCATCTCCTGACGGGCTCTTGCCTTCGCAAGCTTCGCTCCATTTAGGTGCTCCGCTTTCAAACAATGCAACATCGTCACCGCCGTACGGGTAGATTTTTCCGTTTCTTGAAAGATAGAATCTGAATATGTCGTGTCCGAACATGTTAGGTCTCTTGTCACCGTTTACGTCAAGATAAATGTCTGCATACTTTTCACAAAGGTTTCCGCCGTTGTCCATGATGGTTTTGCAGCTGGCATTTACTGTCGGAGCGTAAAGAACCATGTTCATGGTTGCAGAGTTTGGAAGATAGAATCTTACTGTTGAATCCATTGCATTTGATGTTGCTGCCTGAAGTGTTACGACCGGTCTGTCAGCAGGCACACCTGTTATCATTTTGTCGATTTTGAAATATTTTCCAAGCTCGCTCTTCACATCCTGATTAGCAGCCGCAACATCGCTTGAAACATGGTCAACCCAGAGAGTTGTCTCATCCAGGGTGTCAGCATTTTCTACAGCAAGCATCTGGGCAAACCCGTTGTTTATAACGCTCATGTTTGTCTTAAGCCCTTGAGCCCATGTGTTTCTGTTAACATCTGTCATAAGAGCCGGCATTGTAAGCGCTGCAACAACACCCAAAACGCCCATTGTAATGAGGACTTCTGCGAGTGAGAACCCTTTTTTCATCTTTACCATATTAATCCTTTCTCTTCCTATTTTTGTCATCTAAATTGTACCAAATTTTTTAATCCATATCAACTCTGTATTGGAGCGCCTGTGATATGTGCTCTAATTGAATATTTTCACACCCTGCAAGGTCTGCAACAGTCCTTGATATTTTGAGTATCCGGTTGTATTTCCTTCCGGAAAGCTGATACTTCTGGGCAGCCGATTTGAGGAAATCAGCAGTCTTGTTATCAAGCTCACAATACTTCTTTATCTGCTTTGCACTTAGCTCGGAGTTGGTAAGAATCCCCTCTTTTTCATACCTCTTTGCCTGAATCTTCCTTGCTCTTATTACCCGCTCGCGAATCTTCGCAGAAGGCTCGGCCTCCGACTTTGTGTTGATTAACTCGTCTGTTGTGAGCCGCGGAACATTCACTACAAGGTCGATTCTGTCTAAAAGCGGGCCGGAAAGCCTTGAGCGGTAACGCTGTATCTGGTATTCCGTACACATGCAGTGCTTTTCTTTGTCTCCGAGATAACCGCAAGGACACGGATTCATCGCACCAATGAGCATGAATTTTGCAGGGTATTTTATAGTGTTTTTTGTTCTGGAGATTGTAACCTCCCCGTCTTCAAGCGGCTGCCTTAAGACTTCCAAAACCTGCCTCTGGAACTCTGCCATCTCGTCAAGAAACAATACCCCTCTGTGCGCAAGCGTGATTTCGCCGGGTCTCGGACTTGATCCTCCGCCGATTATACCGTTTTTTGAGGCCGTGTGGTGTACAGCTCTGTAAGGACGCTTTGTCATTAAAGGCTCGTCTGATTCTAAAAGCCCGCTTATGCTGTAAATCTTGGTAAGCTCCAATGCTTCCTGCAACTCAAGAGGCGGAAGGATTGATGCAAGACACTTTGCCATAAGCGTTTTTCCTGAACCTGGAGAACCGGACATGAGCACATTGTGCCCTCCTGCTGCTGCGATTTCGAGCGCTTTCTTGGCTTTTTGCTGACCCTTAACGTCCTTAAAATCAAATGTGTAGTCAGTGTTTGCGTTTTTTTCCAGATACTCGTTTATGTTTACATGCGTCTCGCTTAGCGGAGATTCAGTAAAATGGTTTACGATATCACCGAGGTGCTTGGCGCCAAATACTCTGATACCCTGAACAAGCGCAGCTTCTTTTGCGTTTTCATAGGGTACAAAAACCGTTTCAATTCCTGAATCTTTTAGCCCGCTCACAAGCGGCAGCACCCCGTTTACGCGTCTTATTGAGCCGTCGAGTGAGAGTTCGCCCAGAAATGCGGTCTTCAAGTCGTCAGGAATACCGACTCCCTGTTCTTTCAGGATACCGATTGCAATCGGGAGGTCAAAGTTTGTGCCTTCCTTTCTTATATCAGCAGGTGCAAGGTTTACGATAACCCTGCCAATAGGAAAGGAGAAGCCGGAGTTTTTGATAGCGGAGTGGACTCTTTCGCGCGCCTCGTTTACGGCGCTGTCAGGAAGCCCTACAATACTAATGTTTGGCAAGGAGTTTGCAACATCCACTTCCACTTCAATCTTGTAGGAATTTATTCCAACTGCTGCTGCTGTTATTGCTTTTGTAACCATTTGTGAATATTATATTACAAATTTTAAGAATCCGGAAGCATTGAAGAAATTTCTGCAACAATTCTTGAAATATCCGGCCCGCCAAAAATGGCTTCGAGGATAAGTCCGGCATTAATAATGGTCGTTTCGCGGTACTCCATTGTGTCTATATCAATAACATTAAACTCAATATAATCTTCGCCAACATAAGTGACTTTTCCGTATTCAGCCCCTGTTGCCCATCTCAAAAAAACGTATTTTTGTTCAAAAATCTTGAGTCTGTTTATTAGTTTCATCTAAATACCTTCGCCTATGTATATAATATTATTAGCTCTATTTCTCTCAAAGTCAAATTTCCATTAACATAATATCACATTATAAAAAGATAACAACTTTTAATAAAAACTTGACCTTAAGGCCCAAAAACGCTACAATCTAAGTTATGTGTAGAATCGGAGCGATTAAATCAAAAAACAAACTACATCCTTCAATTGCCTTGAAGCTCATGAGGAGCCAGCAGGAAGGACATGACGATTCAGGGTTTGCTTTTGTAATGCAGGATATGGGCGGTCTGTTTGAGAACTACAAAGACCTGCCTCTTCTTTCAATGGCTGCAACTGTCGAAGGCACAAGACTTGCAGAAGATATCTTAAGAGAAATCGGCTTCACTCGTGTGATGCAGTGGTCTCCAAATATCAACCATCAAAAGGGCTTGAAAATCGAGGCAATGCCAAACTACATGTTTGAAGTTGTCCAGTATCCGAAAAGCTACAGGCACGCTACAAAAGAGGAAAAAGAAGAGCTTCTTATTGATACAGCAATAAGGCTTCGCAAGACTCTTGAGGAAACAAATTCAGGGTTTGTCTACTCTTTCTGGCCGGATACTCTGACCCTGAAAGAAATAGGAAGCCCTAAAGACATCGGGACTTATTTTGACCTTTGGGAAGGCAACAAAGACCTTACCTCAAGCATAATTACAGCGCAGTGCAGGCAAAACACGAATTACGACATTGTAAGATACGCTGCCCACCCGTTTTTCCTTGAAGGATACACAGGGCTTGTAAACGGCGAGAACACTTTTTACGAGAAGAACAAATACTACCAGCAGAGGCTTTATAAAGGGTATATGGGCTTTGAATCAGACTCGCAGTGCCTTCTTTATACGCTTCATTACATTCACAAGATTTTGAAGTGGCCGATTCAGTATTTCAAGCACACAATCACGCCGCTCGGGTATGATGAGATAATCAAGCGTGAGGACAGTGAGATTTTGTTGAGGATAAAGGCTTCGCTTGCGCATTTGGAAATCAATGGGCCTAACACGCTTCTTGCGGTCACTCCGGATAAAGAGCTTATATGTGTTTGTGATTCCAAGAAGTTGAGGCCGATTGTGATTGGAAGGGATAAAGACACGGTCATTATGACTTCCGAGGTTGTGGGGATAAACGACTTGTTGCCGGAGCGCGACATAAGTCAGGATATTTATCCGACCGAGCATGAAACAGTGATAGTAAAAGATGATTTGACGGTAGAAAGATGGCAGCAGTAAAGATTAACGAACTTCATAAAAACGACTTGCCCTGGATTATAGAATACGACGAGTCCAAGTGTATCCAGTGCGGAAAATGTGTGGCTGCGTGTTCTTTTAACGCAATCAAACCGGAGGTTGAGACAAGAAAATCAAACTCAATAACCTCAAAGAACAAGCCGGAAAAAGTTCTTGTTATCAAGCAGAATATTTCGCTTGAAAACTACTGCCATGGGTGCGGAATGTGCGCTAATGTCTGTCCGAACGGCGCAATCAGAGCGATTCGTAACAAGGATGACAAGTATTCTGTAGCGTACCGCGCAAACAAAGCCGACTCGTTCAAAAAAGGCGGACGTTCAAACCTTAACACAGAAGGACGCACGCTCGATAAGATTAAAATCGGAAGAATTTCCCAGATGACAGACCCGTCTCTGGATGCGACCCGTCACACATTTGAGCTTAAGACTCCTTTCGGGCGCGTGCTTTCTCCGGAAAAGCTTAATCTTGAATCAAGAGAGGGCAAACTTTTTGAGACAAAGACTTTGCCTCCAAACCGCTGGATTTATCCTGTAATTTTTGGTGATATGTCGATTGGTGCTGTTTCCTGGCGTATGTGGGAAGCCATGGCAATTGCAACGGCTTACCTTAACGAAGTTATGGGGATTCCGATTCGTATGTGTACCGGAGAAGGCGGGATTCCGACAAGGCTTCTCAAATCGCGGTATGTGAAGTACATGATTTTGCAGATAGCTTCGGGGCATTTTGGCTGGAACAGGATTATAAAATCAATGCCGGAGATGACAGAAGACCCGGCAGGCATTCTTATCAAGATTGGTCAGGGTGCAAAACCAGGTGATGGCGGGCTTTTACTTGCAAGCAAAGTCGCAAGGTATGTTCAGGAAATCAGAGGGGTGCCAAAGGCTGACTTACTTTCTCCTCCGACCCATCAGGGCTTGTATTCAATAGAAGAGAGCGTTCAGAAGATGTTTTTGTCAATGAATGCCGCGTTTAAGTTCAAAGTGCCGGTTGCGATTAAGGTTGCGGCTTCTGCAACGAGTGTTTCTGTTTACAACAACCTTCTTAGAGACCCGTACAATATCGTCGGCGGTTTCTTTATAGACGGGCTTGCCGCAGGAACGGGTGCTGCGCATGAGATTTCTTTGAACCACACAGGGCATCCGATAACTTCGAAGTTGCGTGACTGCTATCTTGCAGCTGTGCATCAGGGGCGTCAGGGTGAGATTCCGCTTTTTGCCGGTGGAGGCTTGGGGCAGACCGGAAGTTTTGCGGCAGACGCGTTCAAGCTTATTTGTCTTGGCGCAAACGGCGTGTTTACGGGAAGAATGCTTATGGAAATTGCTGGATGTGTTGGTAGTGATACCGGAAAATGTAACGCATGTAACACAGGGCTTTGTCCTGCGGGCATTGCAACTCAGGACAGTTGTCTTGTCAAGCGTCTGGATGTTGATAAGGTTGCGCAGAACCTTGTTAATTACATTCTTGCCACTGATATTGAGCTCAAGAAGTTAATGGCGCCGGTCGGGTGTTCGACTCTTCCCATCGGGCGTTCAGACGCGTTGATTACGGTGGACAAGCACATTTCGAACAGGTTGGATATACAGTATTCATGTTAGGTTTTTATGATAAAGATCAAAGCACTAAATAACAACAACAGAATGTCGACTCAGGAGCTTCTTCAAATGATTTATGACAGAATTGAAGAGGGTGAAACAGAGTTTGAAATCGAGGCTTGCGGGCAGCACGATATTGGCGGCGCAATTTGGGCAAAAGTGGACAAGCCTTTGAGCTTCCGTATAAAAAATCCCGGCCAGAGGGTTGGCGCAATGGGAATGGACGGCGTGAAAATTGTTGTGGAAGGCTCTGCACCTGCGGATATTGGCTGGCTTAATTCCGGCGCCCAGATTGTTGTTAAGGGTGATGCCGGTGATACGGCTGCTCACTGTGCGGCGGGTGGGAAAATATATGTTTCCGGGAGAGTCGGCACCAGATCGGGGGCGCTTATGAAACACGATCCTAAGTTTGAGCCTCCCCAGTTTTGGGTGCTCAAAAACACCGGCTCATTTAGCTTTGAGTTCATGGGCGGCGGAA
>CANAXK010000092.1 GCA_947365485.1 uncultured bacterium | reverse complement strand
TCTACTAATATTGCGCGCTCTGTGCTTCCGGCGGAAGTTCCCATGCAGGATGCGATTTATAACGCAAAACACCTTGCAATGCTGGTGCATGCAGTAACAACAAAAGACGAAAAATTAATGAAAATAGCGCTTCATGACAAACTTCATCAGCCTTACAGAGAAAAACTTGTTCCAGGCATGAAAGAAATTATGGAAGCGTTTAAGCATGAAGACGGTGTGCTCGGCTGTGTTCTTTCAGGTGCCGGCCCTGCAATGCTTGTTATTTCGCACAAATACGATTTGGACAAGATTAAATCAACCGTGAAAGACATTTGGGAAGGCCAGAGTGTCAAGGTTGATATCAGAACGCTTAAGGTTGAACAGCAAGGCGCTGTGATTTTGGATTAAATGCTTTGGCATTAATTTTGAGCGGGTTCTAAATTTTAGCGTTTTTTCTATTTTGTTCTATTACAATAGAGTATTTCTTGCTTTAAAATTTTTTTATGTTCAAAGTTGAAAAAACAGAAATGATTAATAAAACACTCAGGTTGCCCTTGAAGCTTGTCCAAAATTTGCAGAAGATTGCTCAGAATAAGAATGTTTCTTTGAATAAACTTGTTCAAAAGTGTTGTGAATATGCAATAGAACATTTAGCAAAGGATTGATATAAGCCAGGAGTTTCCTACTAAAGATTAAAAAAATAAATAAATCCTCTTAAAAATGCCTTTCTCTTGGATTCAAAAGCATGGCCGCAAGCTTGTCAGCACCGAAAAACTCTCGCTTCTTCAACTTCTCTGCTGCGCGCTCGTTGTCGTAAGCGACGAAATGATGCTCAAATACACATTTTCCGGCTTCAACTTTTATTGTGAGATAACAAGACTTTGGCTCCGGCGTGAAGGGACGACCAACGCTTCCTACATTTATAACTGTTTTTCTTGTTGAGGTCTGGAAACCGCAAGGGATATGGGTGTGACCGCAAAGTACAACGTCTGCGTCTACGTTTGCTATCATTTTTTCAACTTCTTCCATCGGTGTGTCAGGAAGAATGTCCTCGTTGTTTTTTCTCGGAGAACCGTGTACGAGCAGGAATTTTACACCTTCCTCCTCCGCTTCCAACTGGATTGGAAGCTCTTTTAAAAATTGTTTTTCCTCCGGGGAGAGAGCTTTTGCGTCTGTTTTCAAAGCCATCGCCATAATTGGAGCCTTTTCCTTGACTGAATTGTAGATTTCCTCTGAGTAGTCTGCAATCATCAAATCAGTGTTTCCCTGAATCATTGTAAACAACGGGGTGTTGCGCTTTCTCATGAAGTATTCAACTGTTTCAGCAGGCTCGGGCCCTGCCATTGCGTAATCCCCAAGAACAAAGATTCGCTGACATTCGCGCTTTCTAATGTCTTCCATAACCGCGTTAAGTGCCTCCATGTTTCCGTGGATGTCTGAGATTACTGCAATTTTCATAAAAAGTTCTCCTAAAATTTTTTAAGTGCTAAAATAATCTTATGATAAACAGAAGAAAATCTAAACAAATTTCTATAGGAAATGTAAAAATCGGAGGCGACGCTCCTATCTCCGTCCAGTCAATGTGTAACACTGACACCCGAGATGTGTCTAAAACTCTTGACCAGATTAGCGAACTGGCTTCTGCCGGCTGCGAAATCGTTAGACTTGCGGTTTTGAACAAGGATGCGGCCGCTGCAATAAAAGATATTGTTGCAAAATCACCAGTGCCGCTTGTTGCTGATATCCATTTTGACTACAGACTTGCAATAACCTGTATTGAAAACGGAATCCATGCGCTTAGAATCAATCCGGGCAATATCGGTAAACGCGAACACACAATCAAGGTTGTTGAGGCTGCAAAGTCTCATAACGTGCCGATTAGAATCGGGATTAATGGCGGGTCTCTGGAAAAAGAGTTTGCTGAGATGGATTTGCCACTCTCTGAAAAGATGGTGCAGAGCGCACTCAGGCATGTTGAGATTCTTGAAGACCTCAATTTTTATGATACAAAGATCTCTCTAAAGTCTTCTGATGTTCTCACAACTATTGAGGCGTACAAATCAATGGCTACAAAAGTCGATTATCCGCTTCATCTGGGGGTTACAGAAGCCGGAACGCTTAAGTCAGGCTTGATAAAGTCTTCAATCGGGCTCGGAACTCTGCTTGGCGTAGGGATTGGAGATACAATAAGGGTTTCTTTGACTGAAAACCCTGTGGAAGAAGTCCATGCCGGGTTTGGGATTCTCAAATCTCTGGGCTTGAGACAAAAAGGGGTTAATTTTATTTCATGCCCGACATGCGGCAGGACTCAAATTGACCTTATCGGGCTTGCAAAAAAAGTTGAAGAACGGTTCAAGAATCTGGATTTACCTATCACAATCGCTGTGATGGGCTGTCCGGTTAACGGGCCGGGAGAAGCAAGGCATGCGGATTTTGGGATTGCAGGCGCAATTAAGGAAGGATATATTTTCAAAAAAGGAGAAATTATTGCAAGAGTTCCAGAAAGCGACTTGATTAATTCTTTAGAAAATATTATAATGGAATCATATAGTTCAGTTAAATAAGAATGGGTGTTATGAGAAGAAATTTATTTTTAGTATTAGCTTTATTTACAGCTTTATGTTTCCGCGTTAACGCGGGTGTTACTCCGGAACAATTGACAGAACCTGAATACATGATTAACGGTGGGTATTCAGAAACAACTGCAGAAGAAGTATTCCTAATTAAGAATCGTGTAGATGGAAAACCATGCGAGCCTTTGTATGACAAGAACCAGAACAGATTTGTCAGAGCTTGCAAGAAGTTTTACTCTTATCTTGACCCTGCTGTTGACAGCGAGGAAAGATACCACCATGACATACATATGTCACCATCTATTTCAGATTTGTAATCAAAAATGTGAGAGCAAAAAACGCCTGAACAACGGGCGTTTTTTTGTTATATAATAAAAACATGAATAGATTTAGATTTTTAACCTCCGGCGAAAGCCATGGTAAATGCTTGAACGCAATAATAGAAGGGATTCCAGCTGGAATAAGGATAAAATCCTCTGTAATAAACGAGGATTTGGCGCGCCGTCAGGTTGGCTACGGCCGCGGCGGAAGAATGAAGATTGAAAAAGACACTGTAGAGATTAAATCCGGAGTGAGATTCGGAAAAACAACGGGTGCCCCTATTTGCCTCGAGATAAAGAACAGAGACTTCGAAAACTGGCAAGAAGTCATGAATACTGATTATCAGGAATACCCGACCCAGGAAACCCTGAAAAAGATTGAAGAAAAATCTTTTACAACCGTGAGACCCGGACATGCCGATTTTGCAGGCGCAAAAAAATACAACTTCACAGATTTGAGAGACGTGCTTGAACGCTCCAGCGCAAGAAAAACCGCGATAGAAGTTGCGGTTGGCTCGGTTGCAAAACAGATTCTGAAAGAGTTAGGAATCATGGGCTTTTCCCATGTTGTCCAAATCGGGAATGTAAAACTTGATTTCTATCCAAAAACCTATACCCTGATAAAGGAAAAGGCTGAAAAATCAGACGTGAGATGCGCTGATGACCTGACCGCTGACAGGATGCGCAACGCAATTGACGAAGCTGCTCAGGCCGGTGACACACTGGGCGGGAAATTCGAAGTGATTTTTGGCAACCTTCCTGTGGGGTTGGGCTCTTATGTACACTGGGACAGAGCTCTTGACGGGCGTCTGGCGCAGGCTGTTATGAGTATACCTGCTGTTAAGGCTGTGGAAGTCGGCGCGGGCGTGGAAGCTGCGTTTTTGAGAGGCTCTCAAATGCATGACGAGATTTTTGTGAAGAACAAAACGACTTACCGCCAGACAAATAATGCCGGAGGGATTGAAGGCGGGATGACAAACGGCGAGGCGATTGTTATCAGAGGCACAATGAAGGCGATTCCTACAATGCGCAAGGCGCTCGCCACAGTTGATATCAAGGACATGAAGCCGGCAAGCGCGCATTTTGAGCGCTCTGACACCTGCGCGGTGCCTGCGTGTGCGGTTGTTGCAGAGGCAAGAGTTGCAATAATTCTGGCTGACGAGCTGCTCACGAAGCTTGGCGGGGATAATTTCGTTGAGATGAAGGCGCGCTATGGGGAATAACATTATTCTCACCGGCATGCCTGCAAGCGGAAAGACTACGATTGGAAATTTGCTTGCAGAGGCGCTTCCGGGCTACACGCTTATTGATACTGATAGCCTGATTGAAAGAACTGAGGGGATGAAGATTTCGGAAATCTTTGAAAAGTTTTCGGAAGACTATTTCAGACAATTGGAGCATGACACAATAAAAATGGTTTGCTCGGGTAAGAATAAGATTATATCAATCGGCGGCGGTGCGTTTGAGAACCCTGACAACAGGGCAACGCTTTTGAAGTTTGGCAAAGTATTTTATTTGAAATCTGACCTTGATGTACTATATTATAGAATATCAAGAGACACGACAAGGCCGCTTTTACAAAGAGAAAATCCAAAAAAAGTTCTTGAAGAGCTGCTCGAAAAGCGGGAAGACAATTACAAAAGAGCGCATTATACAGTAGATACAAGTCTTTTGAGCGAAGATGAAATAGTAAGGTTTATTTTAGATGAGACAAACTCTCAAAGTTCAGATAAGTGATAAAAAATCGTACGATATAGAGATTTCTGATTCAGGTTTTGACAAACTCAACCGGCAAATTTCTGAAATGACAGAAGGCCAAAGGCGCCTTGTTATCATCTCAAAAAAGGTTTACGATTTGTACCGCTGCGATTTGAGATTCTCGGAAGAAGAAATCTTTATCCTCAAAGACGGCGAGAAAGAAAAAAATATCAAAAACTATCTTAAGATAATGAAACGCGCAATCGAACTCGGCTTGACCCGAAGCGACGTCCTTATAGCAATCGGGGGCGGGGTTGTAGGTGATATTACGGGATTTGTTGCCTCGACTTATATGAGGGGAATTGATTTTATTCAGGTTCCGACAACACTTTTGTCTGCTGTGGATTCCTCTGTGGGCGGAAAGACTGCGATTGATTTTCAGGAGGCTAAAAATATTGTCGGCTCATTCTATCAGCCAAAAGCCGTGTTTATCAATATAAACTTTCTCAAGACTCTTGATAAAAGACAGTTCTTGTCCGGCATGGGTGAGGTTTTGAAGTACGCGTTTATTGAGGACAACTGTAATTACAAACATTCGCTTTTTCTGTTTGAATTTCTGACTCTCGGGTGCGAAAAAATTATGCAAAGAGAGCCGATTACAATAATCCGCATGATTGAATACTGCCTTAATTTGAAGATTAGCGTAGTTAATCAGGATGAAAAAGAGTGCGGACTAAGAAAGATTCTGAATTTCGGTCACACCTTTGCGCATGCGCTTGAGACGATTACGAAGTACAAAAAATACACGCACGGCGAGGCTGTTGTGTACGGAATGTATTTTATTCTGGAGTGGGCGCATAAAAAAGAGTACATAAATTATTCTTACTACAGACTCTCAATCGAGCTTTTGTATAAATACGGGTTCAAGCCTTTGAAAAACAAGTATCCGGTTGAAAAGCTGATTGAGATTATGAAAAAGGACAAAAAAGCAAGCGCTGACAAGATTACTTTTATTGTTCCATGCGCAAAAAAACAGGTTAAAGAAATCAAGCTAACGGCATGTGAGGCAGAGGGCATGTTTTAGTTTTGTCTGACTTCATTTTATGCTAAAATCAAGGTATGGAATATAAGTGGCTTAACAGACAAAACAACGACAGCGTGATAATTTTCTTTAACGGCTGGGGCATGGACGAGAGCGTTTTGAACCACCTCGGGTTTGAAAACTATGATGTCTTGATGTTCTATGACTATAACTCACTTGATACGGATTTTGATTTTGAAGAGGTTAAAAAGTATCCGAAGCGCTATCTTGTTGCATGGTCAATGGGCGTGATGGTTGCAACGATTTTTGCTGACAAATTTGAACCTCTTGAAAAAGCTGTTGCAATAAACGGAACCATGAAACCCGTTGATAACAAGTTTGGTATTCCTGAAAGGATTTATGATTTAACGGTTAAGAACTTCTCACCTCAAGGCGCTGAAAAGTTTATCAAAAACATGTTCTGGGAAGATTGCCCGATGCCGGATTGCAAACGCGATTTTGAAAATCAAAAATCAGAACTCGCTGCTTTAAGAAACTATGCCGCCAAGCTGGATTTTAAATACACAAAAGTTCTTTTGAGCACGGACGACAAAATCATCCCGACATCAAATCAGGCTGCTTTCTGGAATATCGCTCCAAATATAAAAAGCGGTCACTGCCCGTTCAATTTGTTCAAAGCCTGGGGCGAAATTCTATGAACAAGGAGCTTATAAAAAAAAGGTTTGCAAAGAATCTTAATTCGTACAACGAAAACGCTAAGATTCAAAAAATTATGGCGGAAAAGCTTCTCTCTTATCTTCCGGATACGCGTTTTGACAATATTCTGGAAATCGGATGCGGAACAGGGTTTTTGACCGAACTTGCAGCTAAAAGGTTAACTTTCAAGACCTACACCGCAAACGACATTGTGCCGGAGTGCGAAGGCTTTATCAAAAATATTGACCCGAAAATTAGGTTTACTTGCTCTGACATTGAAGCGGGGTTAGAGAACAGCACAAAAAAACATGACCTTATAATTTCAAACGCGACTTTCCAGTGGATTGAAAATCTGGAGGGGTTTGTGAGTTTGCTTGTCTCAAAGCTCCCTAGAGGCGGGATTTTGCTGTTTTCAACATTTGGCAAGGAAAACTTTAAAGAAATCGCATGCGCGTCCGGAAAAATGCTTGACTATTATTCCATATCCGAACTTGATTCCATGCTCGAAGGTTTAGAGCATTCTATTGAGGAAGAAGTGCAGGTTTTAAAGTTTAGAGCGCCTAAAGAAGTTTTGAAGCACATGAGTCTTACAGGAGTCAATGCGATTAAGGCTGAAAGCTGGACAAAATCTGACTTGAGGCGGTTTGAAGAGGCTTATGATTCCGGTTGTTCGCTTACTTATAATCCGATATATGTTCTTATCAAAAATCAGCCTGGTGGTTACTATCAGAGAAACGCAATATGATATAGAATAATTTTTAGTGAAAAATTATGAG
>CANAXK010000091.1 GCA_947365485.1 uncultured bacterium | reverse complement strand
TATTTTGAAAGCAAAAGAAATACTTCAAGAATGGAGAAATATGCAATGAAAGAACTTAAGCATACTATAGACTTAGAAACCTATATAGTTAATGATTTAAAATCAGATGAAGATATTAAGCTATACTTAAATTCAAGTTTAAAAGATTATCTTGAAGACGGTGATTTTAATTCATTTTATCACGCCTTAGAAATAGTAATTAAGGCAAAGGATACAATCTCAGGATTTGCGCAAAAAATAGGCATGTCTCGAACTCACCTATATAGTATTTTTAAATCTGAGAAAGAGCCAAAGTTTTCAACAATAGCTAAGATTTTTCAAGAACTAGGGTATGAATTAGAAGTGGCTTAGCGTTTCGATTCTTTAACTCCCCGTCAACTCTCTCCCAGATAAAGATATACTCGATGATAGTACTAGTTAATTTTAAGCCCAAATATCATTTGGATATTTTGTATGTAAATAATCCAAAATCTCGCCAATTCTGTTTTCGTTTTCATCTAAAATATTATCATAATCAATCTGATATACGGTTTCTGAAAAGCTTTCTTTTACTTTATCTTCTTGTGTAAATATCATTTTAAGCTTATTTGAGGTTTCTGTTCGCCAATTTTCCATATAGAAGTTATCTTGCGGACTCCAATAATTTTCTACTTTTTGCTTAATACCACCAAAATAAAATTTTATAACATCATTCTAAAGTCCTATTTTCTTTGCTTTCTCGATTAACTCAGTATTTTTAGGTTCCGGAACTCTCACTTTCCCAAACATATCATAAATTCTAAGTTTTGCTTTAAAATTCTGTTGGTTACTATAATTGTTTGCTTGAATTCTATTTACTTGCATGATTTATCCCCCTTTTTAATATCACACTATTATAAAACCTGTAAAAATAAATTTTGCTAGACATAGTGAAATTATAGGACACGATTTATAATACTTAATATTAAACACAATACTATTGAAAAGGTAATACAAATACAGTAAAATGTTAGTACAAATAAATACAATAGAGGAGGTTTTAATATGCAAAAAACAATTCAATTAAGAGTAGATGATTTTTTGAAATCTGCTGCTGACGATTTATTTACAAGCCTTGGACTTGATACTTCAACTGCAATTAGAATATTTTTAACAATGGCTGTCGAGACAGGGGGACTTCCTTTTGAAGTAAAAATTCCTAACGCTTCTCTAAAACAAGCGATGGACGATGTTGTAAAGAAAAGAAATTTAAGTAAACCATATACTAATGCAAAAGACGCTATTAATGCAATGTTGGAGGATGAATAGTGTATACTTTAATCTTTACGACACGCATGAAACGAGATTTAAAACTGATAAAGAAACGAGGGAAAAACATTTCCAAGCTTGAAACAGTTTTAGATATTTTATTGGCGGGAGAAGAATTGCCAAGCCAATACAAAGACCATCAATTAAAAGGTGAAATGCAGAATTTCAGAGAATGTCATATAGAGCCCGATTGGTTATTAATTTATAAAAAAGAAGATGCAGAACTTATTTTATACGCTACCGCAACTGGAACTCATGCGGATTTATTTGGTATGTAATCGATTGACATTGTATTGCAAACCTACATTTTATAATTCTCGAACTGGTTAAAACTCAATAAACATAATAAAAGACAGGATAAAAATTTTATCCTGTCTTTTAACTTGGGCATGAAGAGACTCGAACTCCCACGCTTTCGCACTAGTTCCTAAGACTAGCGTGTCTACCATTCCACCACATGCCCGTATTCAGTTGTCACAATAGTTAATATACCAAGAGCATAATCATTTGTCAATGCAAAAAAGGCGCATGGATAAATCCATGCGCCTTTTTATTAGTACCTATAAATTACTTTCCAGTTGTTATCAGCAATTGAGCCTGCACAAGTCAAGCCGTTAGTAACAACTGTCTCATCGCAAGAGCCTTTCCACGCATCAGCAGTTGCATCTGAGTATGCCTTTGCCTCTGCATTCCCGCCATGAGGAATAACAGAGCCGGAGTTATCAAGAACAAGATTGAAAATATCCTTACCAATCTTATTCGGTTTTGTATCAAACCCGTTGATATCATAATAAATCTCTGCAACTTTGCCTTTGTATGAGCCCTGCGCGTTATCCCTATCAGGAGCCTGCAAAGATACAGCAAACGCGTCACCGGCTTTTAATGTAAACACTTTAAAATTAGCAAGATCTGCCAAATCTGTACCGACAAAATCTTTTGGAGCTGGTGTACCGGCATCCATTGTTCCGTCTGCACGGCCTTCAATGTATTTCTCCAGCTCTTTCAGGTATTCATCAGCATCAGCCACTGCACCAGAAATGGTGTTTGCTTCTTTATCAGCCACCAAAAACTCGTTGGCATTTTCCAAAGTGCTCATAAATTTTCTTATGCTTGGACCAACTTTTGCTTTCTGATAACCGCCCACAAGTGTCGGGGTTGTCATTGCTGCAACAACGCCGATAATTGATAAGGTTATCAAGACTTCTGCAAGAGTAAAAGCGAACTTCTTTTTCATAAATATAAAATCCTCTCTATTATTATACGGACATAAGTTATTTTAACATTTTTTATGTGCTTAGTCTAGAGCAATAATAAAAAAGGCGCCGGCTTGAAAGCCGGCGCCTTGTAAATCCTAAATTATTGATAAAGCGGTGCCAATTTCTTTTCCTGTTGTGGAATCACACCCTCTGTAATTGACTGATAAACCCTATAGTCAATTGCAGGGAAGCAGTTATCAATGTCTTCGATTTCTTTCAGCTTGCCTTCATCAATGTTACCTGACTCAATCATATCAGCGATAAAGCTAAATCTGTCAACATGCTCGTTGAATCTGTCTGTAGCATAATCCTTAGCCTGCCATGTTGTAATCAAGAACGGCCAGTCTGAACTCTGTAGAAGCAAGTTTTCTCTTGCCAGCTGGTTAAGAGCTCTAAGAAGCAGCTTGTCTTCCGGCAATTCAGCATGGTTATCAACAATCTCACTCATACGTTTTTCGCAAGAGTGGATAATTGGCCACATCCATTCAGTCAGGTGGTTCATCCATACGTAGAAATGACCGCCCTGCCCCCATGAGCTTTCAGGAATCTGGATTGCTTCTTTTGGCGGATACTTGGTTACATATTCTCCTGCAGTAAGTCTTTCAACTTCAGGAAGATAGTCATTGAACTTCTTAATAACTTGTTTGATAAACTCAACACCTTCAAACCACCAGTGACCGAAGAGTTCTGTATCAAATGAAACCATTACAAGCCCTTCTTTGTTCTTGGCAAGTTTATAATCGTTCAACAGGTGATAAATCAATGTTGTGTAGTGATCAGAGTTCTCGTTAATCTTGTTCATTGCAAGCACTGGATCGTACAACATTTTGTCACCCAAATCTGTTGTAGGAGAAGTGATTCTCCAGTAGTGCATGCCGGATTTGTCATCCTTCTTGTGGAACTCTCTGAAGCAGCCATCACCAGGGTATCCGTCAGCTGCTGACCATACCTGATAACCAGCCCTGTCGTTACGTCCCATTACAGCAACCTGAGCATCAGGAAGCCAGTAAGCTGCATAAGTATCATAGCCTGTTGCAGGTCTTTCCGGAAGCGGAATGTATTCGATGTTTCCGTACATACCAATTACACGTCTGTTTCCGATAGAATTTCCGCCTTCAATTACGTGAGATTCTGTAAAGAAGTAGTGAATATCGTTGTTTTGAAGCGTAACTTCAATAGCCGGTCTCCAGTGTTTTTTACCGTCTTTGCCAACGTATTCGTAGCCCTGACGGTAAGCACATTCAGGAAGCCATGCTCCGTAAGCTTTCTTGCCAAACAATCTTTTTGTTGTGTCCTGACCAACTTTGAACTGTGCATTCAGGTTGCTGTCAGTTGCAAGAAGCGGAGAGAATCCGTGTGTTGCACCGGAGGTTGTAATTTCAATACAACCAAGGTCTTGATATTTTTTGAAGTATTTAATCAGGTTCTTTTCGTACTTGTTAACAAAATCGTCACGAAGTTTGTTCCACAAATCGAAATAGTATTTTGCAAGATATTTCAAGTGTTGAGAATGAGCAACCTTAGGGTCAGGATATCTGTCCAAATCTTTTGAAACAGCCTTGATTCTTGAATCAATGTACTCAACAAACCCGTTTTGCAAATGTTCATCATTTAATTGCTCAGCAAGAATTGGAGTAATACCTACTGTCAATTTTGCCTTTATACCTTCGTCATATAACTCTGAAATAGCGTTGAGCAAAGGTACGTATGTTTCAGCCATGCATTCGTAAAGGTTTTCTTCTCCGAATGGCCACATCCCTGCTTTCCTATAGTACGGCAGGTGGCTGTGTAACATAAATACGAATTGTCCTACTGACATTTTTGCCTCCAATCATCTTCTCGTGTTTTTTGTTCTTGAATATATATTTTTACATTATTATTTATAACATAATCTTACCAGAAAAGTAACTCTTAAGTATTAACTCACCGGAATAATGTTACAATTGTTAACTAAGTTTTAGGGGGCACTATGCCCGAGATGCAATTATATAAGGATTATATCCTCAAAATTAATTATCCGATTGTAAACATGTAGTTATTGTTTTTTGAACAGGTCGCGCAAAAATCTGTTTCTGCTGTTACAGAAGATGAGAAATCTTTGAACGAACTTCCGCATCTTCCTCTGTAATCGTTAGCAAGAAAAGGGCAAGCGTAGACGCCGTTCTGGGAAAGCGTACGACCGTACATGCAATCGGTTTTTAAAGACGGTTTTGCAAAGTTTTTGTCATCAAAAGACGGGTGAGAAACCGCAATCTGAATATCGGTATTATGAATCTCCTGTTCCTTAAAAATCTGGTTAAACATTTCCATGATTTCAGAATGTTCAAGATTGTAGTGGTTCTGGATAGATAATACAGATGTAAAATTGTATCTGCTAAGATTTTTCAAGGCATAAATTGTTTGTCTGTAATGCCCGCGATAACGTACTTTGTCGCTATCAAGTTCGTTATAGTGAGCGACAGAAAGTTTAAAGAAAATTTGATTTACTCCTTCGTCTTCAACGCGTTTCAGGAAACGGATTTTCTTTTCGTTAAGAAAACTTCCATTTGTGCAAATGCAAACATTGCATCTTTTGAGACAGAATCTTAAAATAGCGTTAAAATCAGGATGGGTCATTGGTTCAGCCCCTGTAAGATAAATGCAGTAGAGATTTTCGAATTTTGTATCATTGAGTGCATCTTTTATTTTATCAATTGAGATAAAATCTTTGACGTTTCTTGTCATTGGAAAATCGATATAACATCCTGCGCAGCGTTGATTACAGTTTTTTGCAGTAAGTTCTATAAAAAGATTGTTAAATTCTTCAAGTTTGTAAACCGGTGCTGTATAAATGCTGTTGCTCATGAAACCCTCCTGTATTAATAATTGACTAAACCATGTTAGAGCAAGCAAGTTATAAAAAAAATTATCGTCATGGGGTATAAATCAGGGAAACAGATTAGCCGGTCGGGCAGGTTAGTTTTATGGCAATAAATCCGATTCTATACGAAAACCAATACAACAAGCGACCTGAAGTTTTCGTTTTTCCAAGGCTCTATTTTAAGAGATTACATGAATCCGTATTCTCCTGATTGTATTTTTCCAAAATTGTCAAGACGGCTTTTAGAACTGGATAAGAGTTTGCTTGAAACAAAACTTGGAAAATTTATTTGTAAAAAAATGGGGATTGGAATTGACGATATTTCAACCAATATACGTAGCATTTATTATACTGATGCCTTTCCTGATTTTATCAAAGCGAAAACATTTAAGACCAATAATCCATTTAAAGAATTAATAGCCCGAAGCATGGCTCGAACTCCGGTATTGAGCACAGCAGCAATTATTGGTATTGGCTCTATGCATGTTAAACATAAAGTTGATGATGGAGCTGATTTATTAAAAGAAATACGTAATACTGCATTAGGTCTTGGCACAACAATTATTGGCGTTGGATCACTCGGAGCTCTGGGAGCAAAACATTTTGGTGCTACAGGCTCACTTCTTGGAGTTGCAGCAGGGACTTTAATTGGAGCAAAAGTCTCAGGAACGCTTTCTTAAAAGATTTTTAAAATTATTGATATCCTCACTTAGTGTAGCTTCTGATTGTATTGCAAACTTTTTTATGGCTTCCAGAGTATCTATGGCATCTTGAATAGAAAGCTTTTTGCTAAAAAAGACATCAGAATTAATATGAAACAACAAATCATTAGATATATTCTTCACCATCCGATACTCATACTGCGCTCTTTGCACATATTTCTGATTCACAGCCTGAAAATTTGGACTTGGATTTACACTATTTACCTGCATATAAACTCCTTAACAAAATATATTATACCCCAAAAACCTCTCCATGAAAATCACTCCCGCCGGTTTTTATTAACTCCGGATACTTATTCGCAATCTTGACCACATCTTTTGCAGAATGAAATTTCACAATCCTGCGGAATCTCGGATAAGGATAATATGTTTCAATCCCGTCAAGACCACAAGCCATAAGATTTTTCACTAACCCTTCAAGACTCAAAGCCCAATAACATGCCGGATGCGCAAGCACTGCAATCCCGCCTGCTTCATGGATTGCAGAAATTAATTTTAGCACATTTCTTTTTGCAAAAAGCCGTATCAAATCACCCTCTGTTTCAGGTTTTGTCTTTGCAAGAAACGGCTCCAGCGCAGGATGGTTAACGTCAATTCCATAAGCCAGAAGATGAATGAAAACATAGCCGAACCAGCAATCAAATTCCACACCCGGAATCAATATCTCGTCCTTGTAAATCTTATGACCCTCAACTGTGTTATGGTCGGTGATTGAGATAAGCTTGTAGCCGGATTTTTTTGCGTTTTCAACAATATCTCTGAACTCCGCTTTCCCGTCCGAAAAAGTCGAGTGGATGTGCAGGTTTACCTTGCCGGATTTATAGTCTTCTTCTGTTAGATTTCTCATAATAATATCTTTATACTACAATAAAATATAAAAAAGAAGCGGAGAAAAAGATGGCAA
Source organism: uncultured bacterium (assembly GCA_947365485.1). GTDB lineage: Bacteria > Cyanobacteriota > Vampirovibrionia > Gastranaerophilales > Gastranaerophilaceae > CAG-196. The sequence continues at coordinate 267 of CANAXK010000091.1, read as the reverse complement.
AGAAAACACAAACACCACTTGGAATTTTTACCGAATCAATCGGGCTTTATTTTTCTAATTTCGATAAGTTTATTAAATACATGTCATTCCCTGTACTGGGTCAGATTGCCGGCTTGGGACTTGTGTTTCTCATAACTTTTTTCTACACGCAGAATCTTCCAACGCCTCTTGAAAAATTTCCAGCACTTAATAATTTTAATACATTAATATTATTATCTATTGTTATTACACTTCCGGGCCTCGCAATTTTTGTAAAAGCTTTCTGGG